>PKTC01000436.1 GCA_002869305.1 Marinilabiliales bacterium | reverse complement strand
AGTTACTGATGGAATAATTTCCAGTACTCTTTGCTTCTTAATGTTTGAAAAAGTAAGGGTTTCTCTTTGCATTAATCTGTTACTTATATCACTATTGTATTCAGGGTAAACTACTATTTCGGACTTTCTAAAAATTTTACGAGTAAATCCCATATTCATTTTAACTTCGGGTTTCCACTTAAATCGTAGTGTTTGAAATGGTATTGCAATTTCAACCTGGTATCCAAAATCAGTTATCATGCCTTTGCTATACCATATTCTGTCTGGATTTAAGTCTTCCTCTTCGGCTTGAGTAATAATTCCATCTTCTTGAATTCCCAACGGATTTACTCTAAAAAAGATATTGGAATTCCCACTTCCATTTACATCAATTTCAACGGTAAATACATCATCACTACTTAAATTATCGCGATTGGTTAGGTTTGCAGTGATTTTAGATGGATCGTTATCGTAAGCCATAATAGCAATGTACAGATTAGTACTGTCATTAGTTATTAAAACCCTTGTGCTCTCTGAAGCAGCTATACCAATTGTTGGTTTAAATGTTTTAAACTGGTTAAACTCTATAGCCTTTTGCCAGCTTAGTTCGCTGATATTACCGTCAATTTCAATTTTCTGTGAAAAACCATTTAATGCGATATTTAATAGTGCTACTATTAAAAGGAATTTTAGATTATTCATTTTATGACTAGTTTTTTATCCTTCAAATAAGTGGGATAGTTAAAATGGATCGGTATATTATTCAAGTGTAAGTCTGATATTTTTATAGAATTACTATCCGCAGGGTATTTATCTTTGTTTGAATTTTTAAGAGTTGCTGTACTCATAATCAAATTTTTAGAATGTTAGATTTCTAACTTAAGGCTAAATGCAACTTTAGCAGTATAAGATTTCTCTTTGCTTTTTAAAAACTCGTTTTTTTATTCTACTTAAAGTTTCTGCAGAAATACCCAAGTATGTGGCGATATATTGTTGTGGAACTTTTTGAAAGAGGGGTTTATTGGTTTCTAAAAGTTTCATAAATCGCTCCTCTGGCGACAGAGTTATGAAATTTGCCGCAAGTTGTTGGTAATTATATAAATCTAATTCTTTAACTTTCAAAATTATCATTTCAAAAGTTGTTGATGTGTTTAGTAGTTTATTCAGTGCAAGTTTATCTATAATAACTACAACAGTATCTTCAATTGCTTCATAATTCTTCTGAGCAGCAAGCTTATTGCAATCCAAGATGAAATCACCTTCGTCATAAAAAAAAGCAGTCTTGTTTTTGCCGTTAACATTATAAAATAGTCTTATACAACCATCTAGCAAAAAACAGATATTTCTTACAATTTTTCTTGAAGGAACAATTGTTTCACCTTTCTTATAAGTCACAATTTTTGAATGGTCACGCAAATAATTTATATCCGAGTTCTCTAATTTACCAAACTTGCTAACCGATTCTATAAACTTATCAAACATAACGTTATCCTTTCATTAGAACTTTAATTACATATACATAAATATTAGGAACAGGTGTCGATCTGATCTGTGAGATCGAATGATTCTTTCTTATTCTTGTATTCATTTTCATTATCTTTTTTGAACAAATAACTCTATAATTATTGCTCAAAAAAACTGTATTGCAGCGAATGCACATTTAACTGCAGTGAATGACATTTGGAATTAAAAACTTGTAGTACAATTAGTTTCATTTAATAATATTCGTTTGTATTTTTGAATCGTAAAAAGTTTGATAATGACGAAAGAAAAAAAATCGATATTAAAACCAATTTATATAATAATATTTTGGACGATAATAGCATTGTTATATGGAGGACAGAGTTATATAAGTTATGCTTTAAAAGGAGAGGCCTGTAATTTCTGGGGAACGGTGTTAGAGCATGTTCCAACATTTTTAATATGGGCCATTTTTGCACCGATCATTATAAGAATATTAGACAAATATCCGATTATAAGTTCCAAAAACACCATGATTGATTTATTATTCCATGTTGGTGCTGCAACGGTACTTGGAATGATAAGTCTGGTTGTAATAGGAACCGGGCGTTGGTTGTATTTTGGCTTGGGAGAGATCTCGCTAATTGAATATACCAAGGCTTTTTCATTGGTTTGGTTTATATACCAGTATATCATGTATACAGCCATGCTCTTATTTTTATTAACGATTAATTATTACCAGAAATTTAGAGATAAAGAAGCTAGAAATATTGAATTGCAGAAAATGTTGCTTGAATCACAACTCAGCTCTTTAAAAATGCAGCTTCATCCGCACTTCCTGTTTAATACTTTAAATACCATCAGTATGTTAGTTCGAATGGATAAAAAGGAAAGTGCGAATAAAGTAATTAGCCGATTAGGAGATATGCTCAGACAGGTGTTATTGTCAAAGGATGATCAGATGGTAACAATAGAAAAAGAAATGCAACTGATTGATAAATATTTGAGCATTGAATCCATAAGGTTTGAAGAGTCGTTAACTTATGAGTTTAAATTGGCTGAAAGCACTTTAAACTATCAAGTTCCGGATATGCTTTTACAACCTATTGTGGAAAACAGTATTAAACATGGAATGAAAAACCTGAATGGTGTTATGCATGTTGAAATAGCATCTGGTATTGACAAGGGAAGGTTAAAGATAGAGGTAAAAGACAACGGGAAAGGTTTTAACACATACGATAAGGGTTTTTTAAACAGAGGGATAGGATTAAAAAATACTCTGGAGCGTTGCGAAAAAATTTTTGGTAAAAACCAGGTTGAGATTAAGAGCGAACAGGGAAAAGGAACAACCACCATTTTTACTTTCCCCATAATCGATAATAATAATGAGTAAAATTAGATCCATAGTTGTTGATGATGAGAAAGTTGCAAGAGAAGGTGTTTCCATGCTACTTTTAAAAGATTCTGACTTTGAATTATTAGATACCTGCGCAAATGGTAGTCAGGCAGTCGAAAGTATTATTCATTACGAACCGGATGTTGTTTTTCTGGATATACAAATGCCAGATATGAATGGTTTCGAGGTATTAAAAAGCCTGCCCGAATCGGTAAAGCCCTTGATTGTTTTTATTACAGCTTTCGATCAATATGCCATAAAAGCTTTTGAGGCAAGTGCATTTGATTACCTGCTTAAACCCTTTGATGACGACCGTTTTTTTGATGTTTTAAAAAGAACAAAAAAACAAATTTCCTTAATTAAATCAGGGAATTATTCTCAAAATATCGAAGATTTGGTAAAGCAGTTTACAAAATCTGAAGAAAAAAAAGAACCAGAAGAGGATTTTACTAATCGAATACTTGTAAGACGAGAAGGTGGAGTTACATTTATCGATGTAAAAGATGTAATAGCAATTGAGGCCT
>PKTC01000385.1 GCA_002869305.1 Marinilabiliales bacterium | reverse complement strand
AAATTCATATTTTTCGACATTTTGAACGGCAAAAGAAATTTCAGCTCCAAACAATACAATTAACCAACTCATTTGTAACCATATTAGAAATAATGGTAGCGCTGCAAAACTACCATAAATTGCATTGTACTTAGAAACTCCAACCTGAAAATGTATGTAAACCCACTGAATAAAAACGAAAGCAGTACCTGAAATTATTCCTGCCACGAAAGCAGATTTAAAACTAACTTTTGTATTTGGCATTACCATAAATATCATTGTTAGTAGCAACCAAACAAGTACATATGGAATAAGTTTAATAAAAAAGAACAATAAAGGACTAAGCATACCAACAAAAGCACTTTCAGCTGCCAATTGCTTCAACATTGTTGAGATAAAAACCGTTGCACTGCTGGAAGAAACCAAAAGAATAGGAGCAACAATAAGCATTGCAATATAATCACTAAATTTTCTAAACCAATTTCTAGCCTGCCTTACCTGCCAAATTGCATTAAAAGAACTTTCAATATTAGAAAAAACCTTCATGACAGACCATAATAAAATTACAAACCCAATTCCAGCTATTAAACCACCTCTGGTATTTTCTAAAAATGAATGGGCAAAACTAATGATGTAATCAAGTATTTCTTGATGCCCTGCAAATTGTTGATTTAAGTAATTAATCAAGTTCTTTTCAATTCCGGCGATTATTGAAATACCTATTACCATGGCTGCAACCGGAACAACCGAAAGCATAGAATAAAAAGTAAGTGCCGATGAACGAAGGCTAACCTTATCTTCATCGTACCCCCGAAATGCCAATAAAAGTATTCTAAGCGTTTTTAAAAGAAAAACATGATAAATAGGCATATTTTTAAACGAAATGCGCCAAATATCTTTTTTAACGAATTCTAAAACTTTATGTAACATAGCTTACAGAAATTGGATTTGAGTATAAAAGTAAGAATTTACTTCTAAATTCTTACCTTAAATCCTAATTTAAGCTACTTTTCTATACTTCCATACAGCTAAACTTAAAATAATTACTCCATAAATCAGAAGGCTAAAGAACTCATACGAAATATCCCAGAATCCAGATCCTTTTAATAAAATCATTCGAATAACGCGCATAAAATAATAAAACGGGTTAATAATGTTTACTCTTTGTGCCCAAATGGGCATACTTTCAGTCGGTGTAAAAATTCCACTCATTAAAATAAATACCAACATAAAAAAGAATGCTATAAACATAACCTGTTGTTGAGTTGATGAGATAGTTGAAATAAATAATCCAATTCCCAACACAACCAACAAATACACAATAGTAAAACCAAATAGCAATGCTAAGCTTCCTACAATGGGGATATGAAAAAATATTTTCCCGATTGCCAAACCAAATGCCAACTCAAACAATGCAATAATCATAAATGGAACTAACTTTCCGATGATGAATTCATATTTTCGAATCGGAGTAACATTTAATTGTTCGATAGTGCCAATTTCTTTTTCTCGAACAATGTTCATGGCAGTTAAGAACATACTTATTAAAGTCACGAGAATTACTAAGATGCCAGGTAACATATAGATTTTATAGTTTAGTTCTGGATTATACCAGAATGATTTTTCGACATGGATGGGTTCTAAATCAGCAATTGCAGGCATCTGTGTTAGATCCACAATTATATTTCTATTAAAATCAGAAATTACTGAGTAAGAATATGCATTAATTAAACTAGCTGCAGTGCCATTTATTCCATCCACAAGAAGTTGAACTTCTGTCCTATTCTCACGTATCAAATCATGCTCAAAACCATAAGGAATTTGAATAATCATATCTGTTTTATTTTTTTCCACAGCTTCCAGTCCATCTTCGATAGAGAATGATATACCATTGATATTATAAAAGGGAGATCCTTTAAATTTATTAATAAGTTTATGTGACATGCTTGATAAATCTTTATCAACCACATACATATCAATAGATTTCATTTCCAAAGTTGCTGCATGCACTAACAAAACCAGTTGAAAAATAGGTACTCCAAAAATCATTGGAAGCATTGTTTTATTCCTAAAAATCTGAGTAAACTCTTTTTGAAGTATATATATTATTTTTTTCATTTCTGTTAATTTTTACTACCGATCATTCTGTAAATATTACTCTAATCGAACTTTAAATTTTTTAACACTCATTATCAAAAAGAATAAGGTCATTCCCACCAGAATAAGCGTTTCCTTCCAAACAATTGCAAGTCCCGATCCTTTAATCATTATATTTTTTATAATGGTAATAAAGTATTTTGCAGGCATGAGCGAGCTTATCCATTGTAATACTTTAGGCATATTTTCTATAGGAAATATAAAACACGAGAGTAACATAGTAGGAAGCATCAGCGCAAACATAGAAATAAACATTGCTACCATTTGACTTTTACTCGCAGTAGAAATTAATATTCCTAATGACAATGCCATGAGTATGAATAAAAGAGTTTCCGCTAATAAAAAGACAAGATTACCGCGAATTGGCATTTCAAAAACATAATAGCTTAAAGCAATAATTACAATCGCATTCATAAATGATAAGACCATATATGGAATAACCTTCCCTATAACAATTGGTAATGGTTTTAATGGAGACACTAAAAGAACTTCCATGGTTCCCATTTCTTTTTCTCGTGCAATAGATATGGAGGTCATCATGGCTGAAACCAGCATCAGAATTAAAGCCATTGTGCCAGGTACAAACATAAATACACCCTTTAACTCATTGTTATATAACATTCTGACCTCTGCCTCAATTTGGTACGGTAAACTACCTGCTAATAGTTCGTTTCTCACGTAACTGTTAATAATTGATTCAGTGTAATTTGCAACAATGTTTGCGGTGTTTGCATCGGAAGCATCAGCAATAATTTGGATCGAAGCGGATCCTTCACGCTCCAAATTTTGAGCAAAATCATTTTCAAAAACAATAACTTCTCTTATTACACCCTTCTTAAAAGCCTCCTCTATTTCATTATCAGAGTTCAAATTATCACTTAATATAAAAAATCCAGAAGCGATAATTTTATTGGTAAGCTCTTTGATAATATTATCTTTCGATTTATCGTATATTCCAATTCTAACATCTTTAATTTCATTGGAGACTACATAACCAAATATTAATATTTGTGCTATGGGCATTCCAAATAAAATCAGCATTGTTCGGTAATCTCTGAAAATATGATGAAATTCTTTTTTTACAAAACCTATAAAACGACTCATTTTTTTCCTTTAATTAACTTATCAAGTAAATCTTTTTATCACAGTAACAATCACGCTATTAGCCGCTGACTTTTAACGTGCGATTTTAATAAACACCTCGTCCATATTCTTAGCCTTAAATTGCTTTTT
>PKTC01000267.1 GCA_002869305.1 Marinilabiliales bacterium | reverse complement strand
TTAGCAATTTCCATAAAGTGATTCATTCCAATAGCCCAGAAGAACGATAAACGTGGTGCGAATGTATCGATATCCATACCTGCATTTACTCCTGTACGTAAATATTCTAAACCATCGGCTAAAGTATAAGCTAACTCGATATCAGCAGTTGCACCAGCTTCTTGCATGTGGTAACCAGAAATACTGATGGAGTTAAACTTAGGCATATTTTTAGAAGTGTACTCAAAGATATCAGCGATAATCTTCATGGAAAACTCTGGTGGGTAAATGTAAGTATTACGAACCATGAATTCTTTCAAAATATCATTCTGAATAGTACCACTTAATTTATCTAAAGGAACTCCTTGCTCTAAACCAGCTACGATATAAAATGCCAATACTGGAAGTACAGCACCATTCATGGTCATTGATACAGACATTTTTTCCAATGGAATCTGATCGAACAAGATTTTCATATCTAGAATAGAATCTACAGCAACACCCGCTTTACCAACATCACCCACAACACGCTCATGATCTGAATCGTATCCACGGTGAGTAGCCAAGTCGAATGCAATTGATAAACCTTTCTGACCTGCAGCTAGGTTTCTTCTGTAGAATGCATTTGATTCTTCAGCAGTTGAGAATCCAGCATACTGACGAATGGTCCATGGACGCATAGCATACATTCCTGAATAAGGTCCACGCAAGAAAGGAGCTAAACCTGCAGCATAATTTAAATGCTCCATGCCTTCTAAATCTTCCTTAGTGTATGCATTTTTTACATCAATTTGTTCAGGAGTTTTCCAGTTCTCCTTTATATCGTTTTCTTTTTCCCAGTCTTTTGCTGAATTATAGTTCGACTTGGGAAGATCTAAATTTATATTATTAAAATTTGGTTTCATGTTTACTAGATTTGAGTTTTGAGACATGAGTATCAAGACTATTTTATCTTGTTTCTCAGGCTATAAATCATTTTTTGAATTTCTTCAATATCTTTTAATATTTTATCATATTTTGATTTTGACAGATAATCAAGATCAACAGCAAGAATTAATAAAGTTTCAAGTTCAAAACAAGAACAATTAGCAATATCTAAGAATCTACCAAAGTCAGCATTTGTATTTCTACCAGCACCTTCAGCTATATTAGCAGGAACAGAAACACTTGCTCTTCGAATCTGAGAAATAAGTCCAAATTTCTCATCTTCTGGGAACAAGCTAATCGCTTGGTAAACATCCTTTACCATAACTCTTGCTTTCTGCCAAACTTTTAATTCTTTAAAATTATGCATCTTGTTTTATCTTGATACTTTGTACTTGATACTAATATCTATAATCCTAGTTCGTTTTGAAATCCTTCAAGAGTATCAATTAAATTTGATTTCATATGAATAAAATGCTTCAATCCTTTAGCCTTTAATTCATCAATGCTTTTAGGATAACCAGCAACAACAGTTATTGCTTTATCTCCTAATTGCTCTAATGCGGCTGGAGCAGCTTCTGTATATTCATCGTCCGAACTACAAACAACAACAATATTTGCTTTTTGATCCATTGCAGCTTTTACGCCTTCTTCAACAGATTTAAAACCTAAATTATCGATTACTTCGAAACCTGCACAAGCAAAGAAACTAGAAGCAAATCCAGCTCTTGCTTTACGCATGGTTACATCACCAATAGTTAATAAGAATACTTTTGGTGTTTCTTTAGTCTTTTCTGTTCTTAAACGCAATGCTTCCATTTGTTCAGCAGCTCTGAAAATTCTAATTGGCTCAGCAATAGCATCATCTCTTTTTGTTGAAGTGCAACATGATTTTTCATTTTTACCTTCAAAAGTTTCAAGAGCATTTGGATATTGATTTGTTCCTAATAATATCTCTTTTCGAGTAGCAACATTTAACATTCTTTTATTTGCCGATTCAGTTACCTGATCTTGAATTAATCCAGCTTTGAAAGCTTCAACATAACCGCCTTTAGCTTCGATATCCTGGAATAATTTCCAAGCATGTTCGGCTATAGAGTTTGTTAAGTTCTCAATATAGTAAGATCCACCAGCTGGATCAGTAATTTTATCAAAGTAAGATTCTTCTTTTAATAAGATTTGAGTGTTACGGGCAATACGATCAGAAAATTCAGTTTCTGTTTCAAATGCTTTGTTAAATGGAGTAACGGTTAAAGAATCAACTCCTGCAATAGTAGCCGACATTGATTCTGTTGTTCCACGCAGCATGTTTACATATGGATCGTAAATGGTTTGGTTAAATTTAGAAGTTGCAGCATGGATATTCATTTTAGCTACTTCTAAATTCTTTGGTTCATGAGCTTCAACTATTTTTGCCCATAACATACGAGCAGCTCTGAGCTTAGCTATTTCCATGAAATAGTTTGAGCTAACACCAAAATTGAATTTCATATTTTCAGCAATTGTATCAACATCCAATCCTTTTTCAATTAAAAGATTTAAATACTGATTACCCATTGCTAAAGCAAATGCCAATTCCTGCACGATTGTGGCACCTGCATTTGTAAACATATCCCCGTTTACTCCAATCGTTTTGAATTTTGGTAGATCTTTTGCCTTTTTAATTAATTCCTTTGCCGTATCGAAAACTTCAGTTTGAGCTTTACAAAAATTACCATTTGTTGTTAAATGAAATAATGGGTCAAAATTTACAGATCCTCTAATTTCTTTTTTGTCGATGTTTTCTTTCTCAATTTTAGCTTTTAAGAAATCAACAAAAGGATGTGCAGCAGCAGCATCTGTAATGTTTAATTCGATGTCTGCTATACTAATATCATTTAAAAGTGTATCGAACTCCTTGTTTGTAAACTCGTCCTTGCAACAAGTTTCAAAACCTAAAGAATCAACTCCCTTCATTAAAACATCCAATGCTTTTTTATTAGCAGTTTTTGCATCGTTAGCATTAATATTCTGACGAATAAACCAGCCATTGCATTTTGCTTTATTTCCACGTACATAAGGGAATTCTCCCGGAACATACTTTAGATGTTTCAGATTTTCAAGGTCTTCAGCACGATAATAGGGCTGAACATTGAATCCTTCGATGGTTCTCCAAACCAGCTTTTTTTCGAAATCTGCACCCTTTAGATCAGTTAAGATCTTATCTTTCCATTCCTGTGATGAAACAGGAGGAAATTCTTCGAACAGTTTTTGTTTTGTCTTGTTTGCCATAACAAATTTTAAAATTTGAAATTTTGTGCAAAATTAGACCATTTCACATTAAAAATCATGACTTTTAACATAAAATGATATGCTATAAAATATAGTCTGTCGAGTAAAAAGTTTCGCGATTAAATTTTAGGGTTTTAGAATTTAAAATCCGAAGGCCAAATGTAACCCAACAGAGCCATGTAAATCTTCCAAATTTGAAGCTACACCAAGCAGTGGACCTATATGAAAATTACCAAACTCCCATTCATACAATGCTTCAAGATGCAAGGAAGGTTTGGCTGAATCTTTCTCTGTTGATAACCAGGATATTCCAGGAGCAAAATTAAACGATACGTGTTCAATTGGGCGATAAAGGATTATTAAACTTACTGCATTGTGTTTATGATCATCAAAAATGGCTTCATAACCAAATCCTAATCCTAACTTATCAGTTTTACTGACCGTTTTAATAATATGAACATGAATTCCTGGAGATGTTTCTTTTTCAGTGATATTATGAACTAATCCGCTCGAGAATCCTAATTCCCATTCAGGATGATGATGCTCTTCTTGGTGATCATGTAATTGTGAATAAGATATTCTTGTAATGAAAAAGAAAACTAACAATAGTAGAGTATTTCTCGGCATTTTCGTAATTGGATTAAAAACACATTAATAACAAACCCGAATTAAAAATGTTTAATACTGAAAAAAGGAATAATCATCAGCCTGCTGGCTATCATCCCAATTGCCATATTGTTCCGAAATTCCTTCCAGAGTTTTTATAAGTTCTTGAACATCTAATAATGTTACAAGCCTCATTCGGGTTTCTTTAAAATGTGGTAATCCTTTAAAATAGTTGGAAAGATGTCGTCGAATTTCGAAAATTCCTCGAGGTTCTCCTTTCCATTCAATGGACTTTTCCAAATGCAACTTTGCTAACTCAACTTTTTCTTTTATCGTTAATGGCTTCATGATTTCACCTTTTTCAAGGTAGTCTTTTATTTCCTTAAAAATCCATGGCCTTCCTACTGTTGCTCGACCAATCATTATTCCATCTACACCATATCTGTCGAAGGCGTTTTTTGCTGATTCTGCATCTTTTATATCGCCATTTCCAATAATTGGAATTTTCATTCGAGCATTATTTTTAACTTCTCCAATTAATGTCCAGTCAGCCTCTCCTTTATACATTTGCTGACGAGTACGTCCATGAATTGCTAAGGCTTGTATTCCTTGGTCCTGAAGCTTTTCTGCTAAATCAACAATGATTTTACTATCATCATCCCATCCCAATCTGGTTTTTACTGTAACAGGAATTTTGACAGCATCCACAATCGCTTTGGTCATTTCAAGCATTAAAGGAATATTTTGAAGCATACCTGCACCAGCACCACGAGTTGCAATTTTACGAACTGGGCATCCAAAATTTAAATCAATTAAATCGGGTTCTGCTTCTTCGGCCATTTGTGCCGCTTCAACCATGGAATCAATTTGGTGTCCGTACAACTGAATTGCTGCAGGTCTTTCAAAATCGAATAATTTTAGTTTTTTCTGGCTTTTCTTACATTCACGAATTAAACCTTCAGAAGCAACAAATTCGGTGTATACTACATCTGCCCCATACTTTTTGCAAAGATAACGGAATGATGGATCAGTAACATCCTCCATTGGAGCCAAAAAAAGAGGCTTATCTCCTAACTCTATATTCCCAATTTTTAACAATTTCTCAATTTAATGATTAAATTTAGGCGCAAATTTATACAATTTATACTAATTCGCTTTACTATGAGAAATTCATTATCAGACGCACATCCATTTTCTAAGATCATATTTTCTATTTTTATTATTCTTATAAGCTTTCTTGTTACTATATTAATTGGAATTTTAATCGCGGTGCCTATTTTTCACATCAGCTTGTCTGATTTTGCTAATTTGGCAAATAACTATTCAGATCCAGACACTTTAAGATTTCTAAAATATTTACAAACCATTCAGGCAATAGGACTGTTTATTATACCAGCTTTTATTATTGGGTATGTTTTTAATAAGAAATCTAGAATATATTTAGGTTTTATCACGACTAAACGGTTTTTATTTATACTTACCATTTTCATTTTTTTGGCTGCCATTCCCTTAATTAATTCTTTTGCTATGATCAATGAACATATGCAATTACCAAATTGGTTAAGTGGAATAGAAGATTGGATGAGAGAACAAGAAAACAATGCTGCAGAACTCACCCAGGCTTTTTTGCAAATGGATAACCTGGGAGCTCTGTTATTTAACATTTTCATGATCGGAGTTTTACCTTCAATTGGTGAAGAGCTAATTTTTAGAGGTGTATTACAACGTTTGTTTACAGAGTGGACTAAAAATATTCATTGGGGAATTGCCATTGCTGCCATTTTATTTAGTGCTATGCACATGCAGTTCTTTGGTTTCCTACCTCGAATGATTTTGGGAGTTTTACTCGGGTATCTTTTTTATTGGAGCGAATCAATCTGGATTCCTATTATTGGGCATTTTGTTAATAATACAGTTGCCATTATAACATATTATTTATATGGTGATAATATGACTGGAGAAATTGAAAGTATTGGAACCAATGGGAGTATTATTCTTTCGTTAATAATTGGCATTCTTTTATTAAGTCCGTTATTATTTCTTTTCTATAAGAACAGTAATAAATCAGCTAGATATTAAATATTCTTTGTTCGCTATCTTTAATTAAACTTATTCTGCCAATCTCGTTTTTGCGATAAACATATACCAATCCATAAGTCTGTGATTTTTCTCTTTTTAAATCTTCAGGTAAATCACTGTATGATTCCTCCACCTCGTTCCAAACGTTTAAGATAATGTCATCTGCTTCATCACGCAATTCAGCCAAATTATTTAAAGCTCTGGTATGATTCTTTTGCAAGGTTTTTTGAAATTTATATGCTTCCAAAAAGTTATCATAGTGCACTCGTACAACGGCTATTGTGGGATTTGTTATTGGAGAATGTCCCTTCATTTTTCTTTTTGTTTCACCATCAATTAGTTTCTTACCCCACTCAATTACATCGGTCTCTGTATTTAACGATGGCAATTTGCTGTTATCCTCTTCAATCTCAAAATCAATTCTTACAGAAGTTTGTAACTCGCCTCTGATAATGGCCATATTAATAACCTGAATGAAATGCGAAATATATAGCTTTGCTTTTCTTAATTTTTTCTGATATTCCTTATTATTTGTTATCTGAATATCATAGGTGTTTTTATGCTCAGTAATCGCTTTTTCCCATTTTGGCAAAAATGATCTTACACGTTGAAAAGTTCCTTGTTTAAATGCTAAATCCATTGGTGTAATATCTTTCCCTTTTTTTAAAGCACTATTTAAAGCTTTTAATCGAGAACTGTCGGTATTAGGTAAGCGTCGGTAAGGCATATTTTTATTAAGATTGAATTGTTAACAATATGTTAATAAACTGCGAATATAACATTTTATACGACATATGCAAGTGTATTCGCAATTTAATTAAAACTTTTTTTGTGCTGATTTAGAAAGTGTTAATGCCAAAAAACAGGAATCCTTTATTATTTGTGCTTTCTAGCAATATTTACTAACCTTTAGTTGGTATGTGAACTTTACATGGCTATATTTTACAATAAATATTTTCAATAATAATTTTAATTTAGTTAAAAATTTCAGTCCTTTGTTTTTCCTAATTTTGTAATGTAATTTAGGAAAATTTTAAAGTGTTAATTATCAATTAAATCGATATTTTATGTTTAAGAAGAGTGTTTATATAGAGCGTAGAAAAAAATTAAAAGAAAAACTAAAAGGTGGTTTAGTACTAATATTAGGAAACAAGGAAGCTGCTTTTAATTATGTAGACAACACGTACCACTATCGTCAGGATAGTTCTTTTCTCTATTTCTTTGGACTTGACATACCAAATCTTGCTGGATTAATTGATCTGGATTCCGGTAAAGAATACTTATTTGGTAATGATTTTAGTATAGATGATATTATTTGGATGGGACCTCAACCAAGTATCAAAGAATTAGCAACCGATATCGGAGTTGAAAATACTGAACCTATGGGTCAGTTGGAAAACTACTTACGAAATGCGAAAAATCAAAATAGAAATATACATACCTTACCATTTTATCGTGGCGATTCTACTATACAGTTTAGTAACTTGCTGGAAATACATCATTCAGAAGCAGAAGATTATGTTTCAATAGAACTAATTAAAGCAATAGTTGAACTGCGATCCATAAAAGATAAGTACGAAATTGAGGAGCTCATTAAAGCTGCCGCAATAGGTTATAAAATGCATACAACTGCTATGAAAATGGCAAAGCCTGGAATCTATGAACAGGAAATTGCAGGAACAGTTGAAGGAATCGCATTAGCACATGGTTCTATGTTATCATTCCCAATAATTCTTTCTCAAAATGGTGAAACTTTGCATAACCATTATCATGGAAATATGTTGCAAGAGGGTAAACTTATGTTAACAGATACTGGTGCTGAAACCAATATGCATTATGCAAGTGATAATACGAGAACTGTCCCCATTGGAGGAAAGTTTTCTCAAAAACAAAAAGACATTTATAATATAGTTTTAAAAGCCCTTGATCATTCCATTACTTTAATAAAACCAGGTATTTCCTATAGAGATATTCACTTGGAATCTGCTAAAATATTAGCTACTGGTTTAATCGATCTAGGAATTATGAAAGGAAATCCTGAAGATGCTGTACGCGAAGGAGCTCACGCCATGTTTATGCCTCATGGATTAGGACATATGATGGGATTAGATGTACATGATATGGAGAATCTTGGTGAAGATCATGTAGGATACGATAACGAAATTAAACGTGCAACTCAGTTTGGATTGCGTGGTTTAAGATTAGGTCGCAAATTACAAGCAGGTTTTGTTTTAACTGCAGAACCTGGAATTTATTTCATACCAGATCTAGTTAAAAAATGGAAAGCTGAAAAAATCAATGCAGATTTTATTAATTTTGATAAGGTGTTGGATGAATATGCTACTTTTGGTGGCATCCGATTGGAAGATGACTTACTGGTAACAGAAACAGGATCACAAATACTTGGAAAAAGAATTCCAATAACCGTTGAAGAAGTTGAAAATATTATGAAATCATAAAATAATAATTATTTAATATAATACAGAACCAGATAGCAACTTGTTATCTGGTTTTTTTGATTCTCGTCAAGAAATAATATTTCAATTATTACGTACTTAGTACCTTTGTAATTAAATATTTAGTTTGCTAATAACAGGTTAATGAAAGCAAAAAGCAATTTGTTTGCATTCATAAAAAAGTCAGATGAAAAAGCCTTTGAAATACTCTTTCGACTTTATTATGAGCCTTTAGTTGGTTTTTGTGTCAAAATTATTCAAGATAAAGACTTGGCAAAAGGCTTAGTTCAAGAAGTATTTATCAGTATTTGGGAAAACAGGGAAAATTTGCGACCGCAATCTCCATCACCTTACTTATATAGGGCAGTTAAAAATAAATGCTTTAATTATTTACGTCATCAAAATGTAAAACAAGAATTTCAAAATGAATTCAAAAATCAAGATATTTCAGAGCAAGTTGAAAATGATGAAATCAACGACAAACTGATCTTGATACATAATTCCATTAACAAATTACCAGCCCAATGTAAGCGTATTTTCATAATGAGTCGCATGCACGGACTCAAACATAAAGAAATTGCAGAAGAGCTTGGCATAGCAGTAAAAACTGTCAAAAATCAGATCGGCAAAGCTTTAAAACATCTTAAACGAGAACTAACTTACCTTATTATTTGCTTGATTTTCTACGCATTGAAACTTTTTTAAAAAAGAATTTAAAATTTTATAGGCCCTTTTTTAAACTTAAGTGTATTAGATATAAGAATATGAAAAAAATAGATTTACATAATGTGAACTGGGAACTTATCGGTGATATATTAACAGATAAGGCCTCGAACAAACAAAAATCCGATTTTGAAAACTGGTTAGAAACTGATGTAGCGAATGAATCATTTTTTAACGACATAAAAGAAATTTGGGTAAAAACAGGTAATCTCTCCTATGGTTATTCTCAGGAAACAAATGAGGCCTGGGAAATAGTAAAGTTAAAAACTACTCAAAAAAGAAATAAAGTTTTTTACTTAAAGCCTGCTTTTTACAGTGTAGTATCCATTGCCGCCAGTTTACTTATTCTACTTTTTGTGGGCAAAGCTATTCTGTATCCGGATGAAACGATTTTCTCAGCCAAGAATAATTCGATTGTAGCTCAGGAATTACCTGATAAAAGTGTAATTGATTTAAATTATGATACAGAACTTAAGTATAAAACAAATTTTATCAGAAAAAAAAGGGAAGTTTGGCTTTCTGGTGAAGCTTTCTTCGATGTTGAACAAATGAAAACCAAGCCTTTTATTATTCATACCGAGCACGGAAATTTTAAGGTTCTAGGAACATCCTTCAATATCTCATCTTACAAGAATGATAGTTTGCTTTCGCTTTCTGTAAAAACAGGTGTTGTAGAATTCTTTCCAAATTCGTTGCATGGTAGTATTAAAGTTAAAAAGGGTGAGCAGGTACACTACAATATAAATAATAAGAAGCTTAAAAAGCACAAGAGCAAAACGGAAAATTATATTGCCTGGAAAACAAAAACATTAGTCTTCGATGACTTACGACTTGAAGAAATTACTCAAATTCTTGAAAAGACATATAATACCAAAATTAAATTTGAAAACAACAGTCTTAAGGAATTGAGGTTTACCGCAGAATTCAAAAACCAATCATTAGATAAAATATTAAAGGTAATTTCTTTGACTTTTGAACTGGAAGTGGAGAAAATAGATAATTACATTAAACTCTTAGAAATTAAAAATGAACAAACTAAAGATCAAAACAATTAAAATTAATATTCTATTATTACTTCTTCTAAACTGTGTAGCTTTTTCAAATAAAGCACAGGTAAGTAAAACGCTTGGAGATACAATTTCAATCAAATTGAATGAAAACAACTTGTTGGAAGCATTTGAAAAAATATCAAAAGAATCCGGATATTCGTTTGCTTTCTCGAAAAAAATAATTCCGGAAGAAATCTTATTTACTAAGGAATTCGACAATCAAGCAATTCAAGAAATCCTTAGCTATCTTTTGCGTGGAACAGGTATTAATTTTAAAATTATTGAAGAACAGATAGTTTTAATAAAAAAGAAAAATTTAAAAAGATACACTATAAGTGGTTTTATTCGCGATAACACTACAGGAGAAGCTTTGTTTCAAGCAAATATTTTCGATAAAAATAGCTTTAAAGGCACTGTAAGCAATCAGTTCGGGCATTATAGTCTAAGTTTACACGAGGGCGCATATACACTGGTTTATTCTTTTATTGGCAGAAATCCAGTTGAAAAACAAATTTTATTGGATCATAATATGGAATTATCCATTAACCTTGACCAAAATGTTGAACTCGAAGAAATTGTCATATTTGGTCATTCAAACAAGGAAATAATCAAAAAAGAAGATCCCTTGGGAAAAATAACTGTATCTCAAGATAAAATTGAAGCTTTACCTATAATTATGGGAGAACCTGATTTGGTTAAATCTATCCAGTTAATCCCCGGAATTCAGGGAGGATCTGAGGCAAATGGAGCTATTTATGTTAGAGGAGGTGGTCCATTGCAGAATCTTTTTTTATTGGATAATGTGCCTATTTACAACTGTTTTCATCTGCTGGGTTTATTCTCTGTATTCAATTCGGATGTTATCGGAAATACAGCGGTTATTAAAGGCGGATTCTCTTCTAAATATGGAGGAAGGTTATCCTCAGTGGTTGATGTAAAAACCAAAGATGGTAACATGAAAGAATTTAAAGGTAAAGCAAGTATAGGTTTAATTTCATCAAAACTATTTTTAGAGGGCCCTTTGATAAAAGATAAAACCAGTTTTTTAGTTGCCGGTAGGTTAGGATATTACTTTATCTATGGTGAATTATTGCCAAGTGAAATCGGTAACGACAACAATATAAATAAATATCACTTTAATGATATCAATGCGAAATTAACCCATAGATTATCAGAAAGTCAAAATTTATATGTCTCATTCTATACAGGCAATGATAATGGAGAAGAAATAAATCGAAATGAATTTGAAGACCCTTCTGATTTTTCTTATACTTTTAATGAAAATGTTGACGGACAAAACTGGAATAATTTAATCGGATCTGTAGGTTGGGCCGGTGAAATTTTAAAGCAAGTATTTGGGAATGCTCAATTTTCTACAAGTCAGTATAACTATGCGGGATATGTAAAGGATTCCAGTTATTACAGAAATCAAACAGACACAAGTCATTCTTCGGTGCAGACTGAGTTAAATAATAAGGTAACTAACTACACAGGGATGGCCAGTATTCAGTATCAAATATCGCCTCAAGTAAAACTATCAGCAGGATATTCTTTTACTTCACTTGATCTTAAATCTGAAAATAAACAATCAGCGGGAGTTGATCAATATTATAGGTCCAATAATTATTTTGAAAGGGATACAGTATTAGCAGAATATAACTATTCTACAAAAGAACATTCTGGATATTTAGAATTTCGATTCAATTTTTGGAATTCTTTGAATATAAATCCTGGAGTGCATTTGTCAAACTTTCAAAATGCCAACTATAAAAATACACTTGTACAGCCCCGTGTAACAAGCAATTGGGAATTTGCAAACAATATTATATTAAAAGTTTCATATAGCAAGATGGGTCAGCACATACATCTTTTAGGAGCAACCAGAATAAAACAAGCATCAGACCTATTATTGTCTTCATTGGAAAGAGCTCCATCAGAAGAGTCTGACCAGTACTCCCTTGGAATTAGCTATTTGAGATTAAAAAACCTGAACGTACATGTAGATGCATACTACAAAAACATGGATAATTTAATCAGTTTTTCCGAAGGTGCATCCTATTTTACGGGTTCTTCGGATTGGGAAGATAAAATAGAGATTGGTACCGGTGAAGCCAAAGGAGTTGAATTCTTAATTGAAAAAACCAAAGGTAAGCTAACCGGATGGTTAGGATATACCTTTTCCAATACAACCCGAAAATTTGAAAACATAAACTCAGGCGAGCGTTATCCTTTTACTTATGATCATCTTCATTATTTAAATATCACCGGTAGTTATAAAATAAACGAAAAATTTGATTTTAGTGTAAACTGGTTGTACCACTCAGGCAACAGATCAACAATTCCACAGGTTTTTTATTACAATCCTGCAAATAGACTTGATGGAAGAATATATGGCCCAAATGGATATTCTCATGTCTTTTATAACGAAAAAAATTCCTATAAATCACCTGATTACCACAGATTAGATTTTGCAATAAATTATAACAAGATTGGTAAGAAGACGCATAGAAAGCTTACTTTATCGGTATATAATCTATATAATAGAAAGAACGTTTACATTTCTAATTATGGTGAAGAGAGTGCCGGAATTGTTGGAACTATTTATTATCAAAAAAGAATTGTTGAAGAAAAAAAATTAATCGGTATAATTCCATCAATAAGTTATACTATAAGTTTTTAATCTAATTAGTTAAACGAAATGAAATACAAAATATATAAACTATCATTAATTATTACATTGTTTATTATTCTGTTTGCTTGTGAAAGTGATCTTGAACTGGAAAATAAGCAGTATTATCTTCACTGTCATGTTTATGAAAGCAAAGCTCCTAAAATTGTACTAGGAAAAACTTTGGACGCTTTTCCTGCTTACCCATTTAATATTGAATATCACGAACCACTATTTAATTATGGGAACTTTGAACATCAATTTAAATTAACCATTTCCGGAGAAAATGAATTATATAGTAATTTTTAAATGAAATATTTTAATATTCAAAATCCTTCTCAACCTGGACATTTTAACACCAACCAAATTACATATTTAACTGATGAAAGTTTTATTCCGAAGCCAGGAAGGGAATACGAAATTGAAATTACTAATTTGAATTCTGCTAATCCCGACTTTAAAGATTTTAAGGGTTTAAAATCTAAAACATATATACCTGAAAGAATTTCTACAACATCAGAAATTATAGAAAATACAGATACAACTTTCTATAAATATAGATTAGACATTACGTTCGATGATCCGGCTGATAAAAAGAACTACTATTTTTTAACTGTTTCTTTCATTCAATCTTTAGACAGCATATCTATTGACACTTTAGATATGGATGAAGTTTGGAATAAAGAGGATCCTTTTGGAGAGCTCTCCTTTGGGTGGCAAAATATTTCTTATCGCCTTCAGGATGCCAATAATTACACTCCTCGGGATCAAGATCAACAAATGTACGGACCTATGCCATTAAATGGTGAATTAATTAATGATGAAAAATTTAATGGTCAGACAAAGACATATAGTTTGAATCTTTGGAGTTCCGAAGTGTATCCTGATGATTTTCATAAATATTTTGTTATTGAATTAATGCATGTGAGTGAAGAATATTACAAATATTATTCTGCAATCAGTAAACAGCTAAGTTCTCAAAACGATGTTTTTAGCGAACCAGCACAACTGTATTCAAATGTTGAAAATGGAATAGGAATTTTTGCCGGAGCAACTATAGCTACTGAATATATCGAAATTAAATAAAAGGCCATAATTTTGGGGTTACAAAAAAATTAAACAATTCTTCAAAAATATTCAATCATGTGCAAAATTAATGATAGATACGGACTTAGCTCAAGAGTTAAACTCGAAAAGACAAGCGAAAACCATATTAGTATTGTTAAACTCATTAAAAGTCGAATAATTCAAAAAGATGCACTCAAAATCATTGAACAAGCAAATACCATTCGTGAAAAAGATGCCAACCTGAAAGTGAATTTAATTTGCCATAACAACATTTGCTCAAAATCTGCTGCGCTGCTCATTAAAAATAAAATTGGAATTGTATTCAAGGATAAATCCTTATCTGAATAATAGGTTTACATAGTTATGGTATGCCTGCCTGAACTTAAAAATCCAATGCTTGGCAATTGTTTTGTTTCATTAAAAAGTTCATATCCCTTTTTTAAATCTCCCCACAAGCCCATTTTGTCAGCGTCATTGTTATATTTACGTTTGAGTTTGTCAAAATTGTCATGGGTAAGTTCAATTGGAAAAATAGTAACAGGTATGGTATTTTGACCACTGTTCTTTGCTTCTACACAAAAAATATAAAGTTCTTCAATTCTATCATTTGTTATTGGCAAACATCCAATTGTAACGCATGAACCATGAATAAAAATGTCGCCTCCTAAGTTACCTTTTTCTCCAAGTATCTTATCTGATTTATTCGGATAATTGATACCAAGCGACAAGTAAAAATTACTAAATGGATTAAACCTGTTAATATGATAGAAGCCTTCCGGAATTTGTTTGTCTCATTGTTTTCTTTTGGGGCCCAAATCTCCTGAAATTCTGCAAATTTTATATTCCTTTATTAATTTATATTTTTTATCAAAACTATTTTTTGCCCAAAGTTCTATTTTCTTTTCTTCCTTAAAAGCTCTTAAGTATATTCTAAGTTCATTAATATTGATTGAGTTCTCATTAAGAAGTTTTAGCATATTTTTTTCTTTTTCAGAATATGCTTCCCTAACACGCGAATATCTTAACTGATCTTTTTTAAATTCAACATCTTGAACGATGAACAGTAATATAAGTTGACAAATCAAAAGAATTCTAATCATAACTAAGAATTTATTCTAAGGGCAGTGTAGCAAATTCTACCGCACAAATTACTGTCCCATTTTTATCAATTAAGCAATATGCTCCAAAATAATTATGCGCTTCATGAAATAACCCTTTTCGATGCCCCCGGTCTTTAATTCCATCGTCAACAATCCAACCTAGTACAATTTCTTCAATCTTATTTTTTAGTTGTGATTCTGTAAACTCACCGGGTGTAATTCTATTATCTAACTGCGCCAAAACCTCGCCTACCAATCTTATTCCATTGCCTTTTAGTTTTTTTACGTAATCCAATCCTTGTCCATTAGGCCTGGCATGCGTTAAAATTCCAATTCTTTGAATGTATTCACATTGCTTTTTTGCTTCTAATTTTAATCCTTCACTAAACTTATAGGCTTTCATAGCTTGTTGCTTTTTTAGGAAACTATCTGCTTCTTTATAAGCTGAAATTCCTTCATGCGTTGTTATCCTGGAAACAAAGTATTCACTTTTCTCCTTTACAAACCAACTTCCTTCAACTCCTGTTTCATATCGCTTGGGATCAAGCCTTCCAGCTAATTCCATAATATCACGGTATCGTCCTGGATTCTGTCGAACTATATTAATTTCTTTTTGCACTTCTTCATTTAAAAGCTCAACTAATTCTTCATTGCTATAAAATTTCTCATTCTGTGCATCAAGAGAATAACTGAAAAATACAGAAAGCATTACTAAATATATCTGTCTCATACTTGATTTTAATTCATAAAACATGTTAGGTTACATATTTATAAAACAAAAAACCTGCCTAAATATTTTAGACATGCTCTAATTATGATAGAAATACTTTATTATTCTGCTTCAGAAAAAGATGCACTTAAATATTCACGGTTTAATTTTGCGATAAAATCTATTCCAATTCCTTTAGGACATTCTGCTTCGCATGCACCTGTATTCGTACAACTTCCGAATCCAAGTTCATCCATTTTAGCAACCATATTTAATGCTCTTCTCTTAGCTTCAACTTTACCCTGCGGTAATAAAGCTAATTGAGAAACTTTTGCTGCAACAAATAGCATTGCCGAAGAGTTTTTACAAGCTGCAACACAAGCACCACAACCTATACATGCAGCAGCATCAAATGCCTTATCTGCATCAATTTTACCCACTAGAACTGAATTAGCATCTGGTGCCTGGCCTGCGTCAATTGAAATGAACCCACCTGCAGCCATTAACTTATCAAATGCTTTTCGGTCTACCATTAAGTCTTTTAGAACAGGAAAACTTTTTGCTCTCCACGGTTCAACAGTAATTGTATCCCCATCTTTAAATGATCTCATGTGAACCTGGCATGTGGCTGTTTCTTTTCCTGGTCCGTGAGGATGACCATTAATATAAAGGCTGCAGCATCCGCATATTGCTTCATGACAATCGTGCTCAAAAGCAACTGGTTCTTTCCCTTCTTTTATTAGTTTTTCGTTTAAGGAATCTAACATTTCAAGGAAAGACATTTCAGCATCCACGCCATCTAATTCATATCTTTCAAATTTTCCTTTGGCTTTAGCATTCGCTTGTTTCCAAATATTTAATTTTATTTTCATTTTTTCTAGATTTTTAGTTATTAGTATCAAGATATGAGTATCGAGTATAAAGATTTACTTCTTTGTGTCTCATATCTCAAGTCTCACATCTACATACTATTTATAACTCCTAACTTTTACTTCAACGTTTTCAAACTTCAATTCTTCCTTATGTAGTTTTGGTTCTTTATCATCACCTTGATATTCCCATGCAGCTACAAATGAATAATCTTTGTCTATACGCATTGCTTCACCACCCTCGGTTCTACTTTCTTCTCTATAATGTGCACCACACGATTCTTTTCTATTTAACGCATCAGTAACAATCAGTGCTGCCAGATCAATGAAGTCGGCAACTCTACTTGCTTTTTCAAGTTCCTGATTTATTTCATCGACTTTGCCAGGAATTTTTAAATCACTCCAAAATTCTTTTTTCAGGTCAGCAATTTCGGCTTGTGCTTTCTTTAAACCTTCTTCGTTTCGCTGCATTCCAGCATATGTCCACATAATATGACCTAAGCGCTTATGAAAGGATGTAGCAGTTTTAGTACCATTAATACTTAAGAATTTTTCAAGATTATCTTTTACACCATTCTCGGCTTCAACAAACTCAGGTGAATCCGTTGAAGGTACTTTATTTGAAATTTCATCAGCAAGATAATTTGAAACTGTGTAAGGAGCTATGAAATAACCGTCAGCTGCACCTTGCAACAATGAATTAGCTCCTAAACGGTTTGCTCCATGATCAGAAAAATTAGCTTCGCCAATTGCAAATAAGCCAGGAATTGTAGTTTGTAAATTGTAATCAACCCAAAGACCACCCATAGTATAGTGACCAGCAGGATATATCATCATTGGAGTTTCGTAAGGACTATCGCCAGTAATTTTTTCATACATTGCGAATAGGTTGCCATACTTATTTTTAATTACTTTTTTACCTTGTTTAGCAACTGCATCTCTGAAATCCAAATATACAGCCAATCCGGTTTTACCAACTCCAAAACCATTGTCGCAACGTTCTTTAGCAGCGCGTGATGCAACATCACGAGGAACTAGGTTTCCAAATGCAGGATATCTTCTTTCTAAGAAATAATCTCTTTCTTCATCAGGAATTTCTTTTGGTTTACGTTTATCTCCTTCAGCTTTTGGAACCCAAATTCTTCCATCGTTTCTTAATGATTCCGACATTAACGTGAGTTTTGATTGATACTCATTCAATACAGGAATACATGTTGGGTGAATTTGAATAAAACTAGGATTTCCAAAAAATGCACCTTTTCTAAATGCTTGCATAGCAGCAGAAGCATTTGATTGTACTGCGAGAGTTGATAGGTAATAAATAGTTCCATAGCCGCCAGTAGCTAATACAACGCAATGCGCAGCATGTCTTTCAATTTCACCAGTAACTAAATTACGTGTAATGATACCTCTCGCCTTACCATCTATAATAACAACATCTAACATTTGTTGACGACTATACATTTTTGCTTTGCCCAGTGCAACTTGACGTTTAAGTGCAGAATATCCACCAAGTAAAACCTGTTGTCCGGTTTGCCCTTGAGCATAGTTCGTACGTGAAACCTGAACTCCACCAAATGTTCTGTTAGCTAAAGTTCCTCCATATTCACGTGCAAACGGAACTCCTTGAGCGGTAAGTTGGTCGATAACATTGCTACTTACTTCAGCAACACGATAAACATTTGCTTCTCGAGCACGGTAATCGCCACCTTTAATGGTATCATAAAATAAACGATAAACACTATCTCCATCATTTTTGTTATTTCTTGCGGCATTAATACCTCCCTGAGCAGCTACAGAGTGAGCTCTGCGAGGAGAGTCCTGAAAACAGAACACTTTTACATTATAACCCATCTCAGCTAATGAAGCTGCTGCTGGTGCACCTGCAATTCCCGTTCCAACGACTATAATATCTAATTTTTTTCTATTGTTTGGACTTACCAGCTTTTGGGTAGCTTTATATTTTGACCATTTCTCGGCTAATGGGCCTTCCGGTATTTTAGCATCTAATTTACTCATAGTATATATATTACAATTTTATACTCAATTTAACTACACAACGAATTTTAATAAGAAATACAATGGAATAAAGGCGAATCCACCTGCAATAATAATTGCATAAATGTATCCAATTGTCTTAAATCGGCGAATCCATTTTTCGTTGTTCCAACCAATTGTCTGAAATGCAGACCAAAATCCATGTGTAAGGTGAAGAAACAAGAAAATTGCTCCAAGCATATACAACACGTTATACCACCACCAGCCTTTGAATAATCCGGCTACCAATGCATACACATTATGTAATTCCTGTCCTTCTACATGAGTTGTTTCAACGGTTCCAAACTTAATTTTCCAGAAAAAATTAGCTAAGTGAATCGCTAGAAAAATGAAAATCAAAGCGCCTAAAATAAACATGTTTTTTGAAGCCCAAGAAGCCTTTGTCTTACTAGCCACTTTATAACCCTGAGGCCTTGCCTTCATGTTTTTTAGTGTGATGTAAGCAGCATAAATAATATGCAAAATAAATCCCAATGCTAGTATTGGCTCGACAACTTTCATTAGCGGATTACTGCTCATAAAATTTGCAGCAACGTTAAATAAAGTACCATCTCCAAAAAGCAATAAAGAATTTATTGTTAAGTGGACCATTAAAAATACCATGAGAAATAATCCAGTTATACTCATGAAAAATTTTTGTCCAATGGATGAAGTGAAAAATTTGGTCATAGAATAGATTTTTTGTAGAACATTATTTTTAACTTGTAATTAATTCGAAACATATATATGTTTATAGACAAATATATTTTCTAATAAACATATATACAATGTTTATAAGCACAATAACATTAATTTAAAACTGTTCTAAGTTATGAAGTATCCTCAGCTAAACAGCTCATTATTCGAAAGAAACAGAAAAAAAGTAATGAAGTGCTTACAGCCCAATTCTTTGGTTGTAATACACTCTAATGACCAGATGCATAGAAACGGTGATCAATATTTTCCCTTTCGCCAAAGCTCCGATTTATTTTATTTAACAGGGATTGATCAAGAAAAAACTATTCTTACTTTATGCCCAAATCATCCGAATAAAGATTTACGCGAAATTCTTTTTATAATAGAAAGTAACGAAAAAATAGCTGTTTGGGAAGGGCACAAATACACCAAGGATGAAGCGGATAAAACTTCTGGCATTAAAACAATAAAATATATTACTGAATTCAATACCATTTTTAGGGATCTTGCTATTAATGCGGATTCTATTTTTTTGAACTTAAATGAAAATCCTAAATTCAAATCAGAAACTCTTTCGGCTGACGAACGCTTCGTAGAAAAAATCAAAAAAGAATTTCCAGCTCATGAGTTGGAGCGCCTGGCACCTTTAATGAAACATCTTAGAATGAAAAAGGATACTGAAGAAATAGAGTTGATGAAAGAAGCATGCAATATAACTGCAAAAGCTTTTGATAGGATATTAAAGTTTGTCAAACCAGGAGTTACAGAATATGAAGTTGAAGCAGAAATAACACATGCATTTTTATGGAACAAAGCTACAGGTCATGCCTATCCTCCAATCATTGCAAGCGGCAAAAGTGCATGTGTTTTGCACTATATTGAAAACAATAAGATTTGTAAAGATGGCGATTTGCTTCTGATGGATTTTGGTGCTGAATATGCAAATTATGCAGCTGATTGCACCAGGACAATTCCTGTTAATGGAAAATTTACACCAAGACAAAAGGAATGTTATGAAGCCGTTTTACGAGTAATGAAAAAAGCAATTAGCTGGCTTACTCCAGGAACTACAATCAATAGAGTAAATGAAAGAGTTGAAAAGTTATTACAAGAGGAGCACATTAAGCTTGGATTATATACTCAAGAAGACGTAGAAAAACAAGACGAAAAGAATCCCTTAGTTAAAAAGTATTATCCTCATGGAACCTGCCATTTTATTGGCCTTGATGTTCATGATGTTGGAGAGAGAACTAATGTCTTAGAAGATGGAATGGTTTTAACTTGTGAACCTGGAATTTACATACGGGAAGAAAATATTGGAATTAGAATTGAAAATGACGTAATTGTAAATCTTAAGCCTATTGATCTAATGGAACATATTCCAAGAGAAGTAGATGAAATTGAAAAACTGATGGCCTCAAAATAAAAAATTAAATGAACCTTTACTGCCATTGGGCACTTATATATCAATATAATAATATGTGATATGACTTTTAACATTAAATGGGACCAAAAGGGTGTTTATGTAAAATTCCATGGAATTGTAAATGCACAAGATTTGATTGACGCAAATAATTATGTTATCAGTAATGCAAATTTTGAATCGATTCATTTTCAAATTTTTGATTTTCTTGATATCGATGATTTTAAAATAACCTCTTATGACATAAGTATTATAGGTGTGATGGATAAATCTCAATCGGATTTTAACAAAAATATGAAAATTGCAATTGTAACCCAAAGTGATTATGTGAAAGAAATCACTACTGAATATGATGAGATTATGGCAAAGAGTAATTGGGTTACTAATGTTTTCCCAGACTATGAGTCTGCAAAAAGATGGGTAAATTCTTGATGAAAAAACACCTTGTTGTTCAAAACAATAAAATTTGCTACACCGATACGGGTAATGGACCTGTTATTGTTTTACTTCATGGATATTTAGAATCCATAGATATATGGGAAGGTTTTGCAACGGAGCTTTCCAAAACTCATCAAGTAATTTGTTTTGACATACCTGGTCATGGAAATAGTGATATTCTCGCTGAAAAACATAGTATGAAAGAAATTTCTGTAATGATTGCAGAGTCTTTAAAAATACTTGGAATTAAAAAATGTTTCATGATTGGTCACTCAATGGGAGGGTATGTAACTCTTATGTTTCATGAATTATT
>PKTC01000524.1 GCA_002869305.1 Marinilabiliales bacterium | reverse complement strand
CCGACGATTCCATCACCCAAAAATTAAAAGAAGGCTCTCAGTTACTAGACATACAAGTGCTTGATCATATTATTATAGCAGATATTGAATTTTTCAGTTATGCGGATGAAGGTAAACTTTAACAGATAATTTAGGATTTGGAAATTAGACATGTAAATAATAGCGATATTAATTTTATGAGATGGGATAATTGTATCAATAATGCAATTAACGGAAATGTATTTGCCTATTCATGGTATTTAAATATTTTAAGCGATCAATGGGAAGCACTAGTTCTCGGGAATTATGATTACATCATGCCACTTTTCCGAAAAAAAAAATACAATAAGGATATTTATTATACTTCAAAACTTGGAATCCGACTTGGAGTATTTTCAAGTAAATTATTATCAGAAGAAATAGTAAAAAAATTTATCGATGCTATTCCCAAAAAAAACTCTATAGTAGATATCCCTTTGAATGCATATAATCAGATTAAATCAAAAAATGTTAGGAACAACTCAACGTATGAATTAGATCTAATTTTATCACATAAAAGAATCGCAGAAAATTATACCAATCAATTCCAAAAAGATCTTGAAATTGCAAAAAAGAATAATATTTCTGTTGTAAAAGGATTGTTGCCCAACGACCTAATTAATTTTTCAAGAAGTAAAAACGTCCTCGCTAAACCAAGACTAAATACTGAGGAAATTCAAAAGTTAAGAATGATCATAGCATATTGTTTGAGATACAGTTTGGGAGAATCGTATAGCGCTTATGGAGCTCATAACAATTTATTGGCCAGTGCATTTTTTATTAGATCGAAAAAAAAAATACATCTACTTTATGCGGCTAATAGCAAATATGGAATTGAAAGTAATGCTTTTCACTTACTTATTGATAAATATATTGAAGTTCATTCCGAAAAAGATTTAACTTTGAGCATTGAGAACGTTATTTCAAATAATAATCAGGGTTTTTTTGCAGGATTAGGAGCAAAAGAGAATAAATTTCAGCAATATTATATCAATAATTTGTCTTTATTTTATAAAATGATTATTAAATAATTCCGAATATTGTACATATACTAGCCCAAAAGAACTCATTAATGAATCTGTTTATTGCGGAATTACGCAACAAAGATATTCAAAAAGATAGCATGCGCTTTCGAAAAAACATGGAACGAATTGGTGAGATTTTTGCTTATGAAATAAGCAAAACATTCGATTACAAAGAAAGTAAGATCACAACTCCCTTGGTAGTATCCAAAATGAATCTACCAATATTGAAAATTGTAAACGCAACAATTCTTAGGGCTGGACTGCCATTTCATAGCGGATTACTAAATTATTTTGATACAGCTGAAAATGCCTTTATATCAGCACATCGTAAATACCATAAGGATGGATCATTTACTATTCAGTTTGAGCATTTATCTAGTCCCGATATCGAAGGAAAAACCTTAGTTTTATCGGATCCTATGCTAGCCTCCGGAGCATCTATGGAAATCGCATATAAAGCACTTGTTGAAAGAGGAACTCCAAAGCATACTCACATTGTTACTATAATTGCGAGCAATCAGGGAATAAACTATGTAAAAAAACACATCAACATGAAAAATGTTACCATCTGGGCTGGAGATGTTGATGATGAGTTAACCTCTAAATCTTATATTGTTCCGGGTTTAGGTGATGCTGGCGATCTGGCTTTTGGAAGCAAAATGTAACCATGGCAGGTGTTTTTTAAAAGAATTATTAAACCATTTCACAACAGAATTATCTTATATACTGATTAATCCCTAAAACTATATATCATGAGATCGTTATTTTATGTGCTTCTAATCTTTTTAGTATTTGGATGTGAAACACAAACAAAACAAAGTGATAATCCATTCTTAACAAGTCTAAACGAACCAATTGATTATGCCAATGTTTCGGCAGATGATATTAAGGAATATGCTGAAATCATGCTAGCGGGTTCGTCTGAGGCCATCGTTAAGTTAAAAACAACTGAGCCAAGCTTCAATTCTGTTTTTGCAGCAATAGATGAAATTATTAGTGATTTAAATATTGCATCAAACAGATGTTTTATGCTTTATTGGGTATCGCCCGATTCACTTTCAAGAGTTAATGGTTTAGCAGGTTTTCAATTATTAGATTCCTTATCAACAACAATTTATTCTGATAAAGTAATCTTTGATAAGATGCTAAGCGTTAGCCAGTCCGAAGGGTATAACAATCTAGAAGATCACCAGAAGCTGCTTGTAGATCAGCAAATTTTAAGGTTCAAGCAATCTGGTGTAAACCTTGATGATGAAAAACGAGCAAAATTTATTTTATTAACAAAAGAAATTAGTAAGCTATCGTCTGACTATTCTAACAATATGAATTCTGCTAGTGAAGTAATAATTCTAGATGAGAATGGAGTCAAAGGCCTTACCGAAAATTTTAAGAATACATATAAAGTTTCAGATAATAGATATGAAATACCTGTTATGAATGCAACACGTTCTCCTGTTATGAACAATGCAATTAAGGAAGACACACGAAAGGCATTCTATCTAAAATATAACAATATTGGATCAGAACAGAATCTGGATATTCTGGACAAGATGGTACAGAAAAGGTATGAGTTAGCGCAGCTTTTAGGTTATGAATCGTATGCAGCTTATAATCTATATCCTAAAATGGCTAAAAATCCTGAAACTGTTTGGAACTTTATAAACGATTTAGTTAATAGATCAAAAACAAAGGCCAAGAAGGATCTTGAAATACTTCAAAAGCTGAAGGAAAAAGATTCAGAAAACACCCTTAACAGCAAGTTAATGGCATGGGATATCAGCTATTATAATAATAAAATATTAAAAACACAATATAATGTTGATCATGAAAAGATAAGAGAATACCTTCCCATGGAACAATGCTTGAGCGGTATACTTGATATTTATGAGACCTTATTTGGACTTGATTTCAGAAAAGTTGAAAATCCATCAGTATGGCACCAGGAGGTTGATATGTATGAAGTATTCGATGGCGAAAATTTATTGGGTAGATTCTATTTGGATTTATTTCCTAGACCTAACAAGGAATCTTGGTTTTATGGAGTTGAATTAAAGTCAGGAAGAGCAACGCTGGATGGTTATGAAGTTCCTACATCCATGCTGTTGGGTAATTTTACACGACCAACAGAAACTATCCCATCATTAATAAGTTTTAGAGAATTAAATACTCTGTTTCATGAGTTTGGACATATTATTGATGGCTTGTCATATCAAGGCGAATTTGCTTTGCAAGCCGATTCAAAAATAGACTTTACTGAATCAATGTCTCAGATTTTTGAAAATTGGACCTGGTATTATGAAATGCTAAGCTCTTTTGCAAAACATTACGAAACAGGAGAAATTTT
>PKTC01000068.1:3425-4993 GCA_002869305.1 Marinilabiliales bacterium | reverse complement strand
AAGAATACCTAAAAAAAGAATGGCCTGTTTTAGATCTTAATATCGCTAAGAACAGAAATGCGCTTATCATTTTTGGTATTGGCTCCTTGTTTTTCTTATTTTTAACTGCTATGGGAAGCTATGAGGCATTTCATTATACAGAATCAGTTGAGTTTTGTGGTACTCTTTGCCATGAAGTAATGGAGCCTGAGTATGTAGCTTATCAAAACTCTCCGCATTCAAAAGTAGTATGCGTAGCTTGTCATGTAGGTTCTGGAGCTGATTGGTATGTTAAATCTAAACTATCTGGCGTGAGGCAGGTAATTGCTGTGATTACAGATGATTTTGACCGACCCATTGAAACTCCTGTTAGAAATTTAAGGCCTGCAAGAGAAACCTGTGAAGAATGTCACTGGCCTCAAAAATTTTATGAACGACAGTTAAGATATTCTAAGCATTTTCTTACCGATGAAGAAAACACGGAATGGAATATAAGTATGCAAATGAAGATAGGTCCAACACATAGTGCTCAAGGACTTTCAGAAGGTATTCACTGGCATATTAACCCAGATGTTAAAATTGAGTATATATCAAAAGAACATGATAGGGAACAAATATCCTGGGTAAAGTATACAGATCTTAAAACAGGAAAAGTAACTATTTATGAAGATGAGACACAACCTTTTAATGATGAGAAGATAGAATCTTCTGAACCTAGAGTAATGGACTGCATGGATTGTCATAACCGACCATCACATAATTATTTAACACCACAAGAATTTGTCGATCATTCTATGGCGTCAGGTGATATACCAAGTGATCTGCCATTTATTAAAAGTGTAGCAATGAGCGTGTTTACAGAAACATATCCAACAAAAGATACGATGTTGATGGAGATTGAGAATTATGTACGAGATTATTACGATCGAAAATTTGACGATAAAGAATTATACAAAGATAAAATTGAAAAAGCGATTAGCGGACTTAAAAAAGATGCAAGTTCTTATATCTTTCCTGAAATGAAAGCCAGCTGGGATGTATATCCTAACCACATTGGTCATAAAACTTTCAATGGATGTTTTAGATGCCATACTGATAATCATAAAAGTGAATCAGGAGAATCGATTAGTAAAGACTGTAATATATGCCATAATATTATTAAGCAAGGTGTAAGCGGTGAGGAAGAGGTAGCATTTGTAGATGAAGCACTAGAATTTAAACATCCCGTTGATATTGATGGTATGTGGAAGGATGGATTATGTTATGAATGTCACAGAAACTTATACTAAAAATAAATAGTTGATCTTAATGTAATTTATTAAGCTAAAGATAATAGCAGCCAGTGAAGTTTTCTTCACTGGTTTTTTTATAAAGGTAACGCTGTTCATCTATAAATGTAAAAGAGAATTTCACGGATCGGATAATATCTGCTGAGTTTTACCTAAGTATACAAGCTGCGCAGTATAACCCCTTATAAGCTGTTTTCTAATAGGAATGCAGTAAGTATTCACAATGATTATTAAAATATGATTTATATGTCAATTATTGCAGAGCGAGACATATATAAATAAAAAAGGTATCGCTTATTG
>PKTC01000068.1:0-3392 GCA_002869305.1 Marinilabiliales bacterium | reverse complement strand
TAATCTATTCAGTTGTTGGATCATCATGAGCGATTTTTGCAGTGTACTCAGCATAATTGAATCCTTTGAATGTAGGACTCTTTTCATTATGACATTTTTTACAAACTGCTTCTTCAGGTAAAATCAAACCTGCGGCAAGGCTCTTCTCTTGACTTTTCATGATGGCCATAGATTTGTATTTGCTTCCAGGTCCGTGGCAAGATTCACAAGATACTCCTTCTTCAGCTTTAATAGTATACATTAAATCTTCATCTGCTGAGTGATAAGTTGAGTGACAAGCTAAACACTTCGCATCTGTTTGAGGATTTGCTGAGTATTTCTTAGCTTCAGCAGTAGCTAAAGTCTCAAATGCCTTGGCATGAGGACCAGCTTTCCACGTATCATACTGAGAACCTTTAGGTGCTTTATTATGACACATTTTACATTTTGCAGCTCCAATATATTCGTAGTCTTGTGCTTTCGACAAGCTAACCACAAGGAATAATGAACATGCAATTAATAATGCTTTTTTAAAATTCATAGCGTAACCTTTCATTTGTTAATTAATAATATGCTTAATTTGTTTTGAAAATATACAAATTTAATACCGAAAATACAATTTAGTGTCCTTCTGCATCATGATATCCGTCAATGATACTTTTGAAGTTTTTCAATGGGTTCTTTCCAATGGTAATTACATATAAGTGGATAATTACAAAAATAAGAATGAAAAATCCAGCCAAAGAATGTAAAAAGGCAGTTATTTTTATTCCACTCATATTATAAAATCTTTCCAAAATCATTTCCGGGTAAAGCAAGGCTGTTCCGGTAATAACTACAGCTGGAACCAACATATACATGGTGGCAAAATAGGATAATCGCTGTAATGGATTAAATTTTTCTTTTAACGAAATAGGAAATGGCTTGGTCAATCCTTTTAAGTACCCAATAACATAATATTCTCCTTGCTTCATTAACCTTCCAACTAATCCCTTCAGTTCGAATTTATAATGTTTATAATTATTGGAATAAAAATTAGCAATAAAGTAGAAGATATAGCTAATTGAAGTTAAAACACCCACGAAATTATGAATCGAAACGGCATTATTAAATTGAATGAGTGGATTATCGATGTTGGTATATTGCATGCTAATGCCGGTAACTCCTAAGAGTATAATGCATAAAGCATTTACACCATGCCATATACGAAGCCAAACCGGATAAAGATAAATTCTATTATTGCTCATATTATTTTCGTTTTATTATTCTAAAAATGGTGTGTATAAATATTCCTGTAAATGTAAGACCGAAGATGATTAATGTAATTAAATTAACATAATAATTTCTGTTTGATCCAATAACATATGCATCATTGAGGATATACGACTTGTAGAAATTATATTCAGATCGATCTTCACGAAGCTGGTGAATGTACAACTTATCACGTAATTTTGAGTTTGTTGAATGACATTCACTGCAGTTGTGAACTGCTTGCTCTTTTGGAACTATATGATGAACTGCATCAGATGTATCTGTTACAGCAGTATGGCATTCTATGCAACGAACTTTAGAGAAATGCAAAACTTGGTTTGGTAACCAGTCATGAGTACTTAAAATTTGTGGCTTTTCATGGGATGTATAAATCTGATATTTGTCCACATCATTATTGCAATTTAAACATCTGTTATTATTGTACTGAATTAATTCAGCCATGTCTGATTTTACCAGCTTATTCGAATGAGGATCGTGGCATAATTCACAATGAAAGAAATCTCCAAATGCCTCATAGTGAACACTTTTATCTACTTCTTCAGCAATGGTCTCAAAGTCATGACAATTTAAACAAGTCATTTTAGGTTCAATTTTTAATTCAGCAACATGAGGGTATGTTTCATATTGGTCTGAATGACAGTCTATACAGTAATGGTGTTGATGTTCGCCCTGTAAATATTTTACCGAATCAATCACAAAATAAGGATTCATTAATTTACGCTCTGTATGTTCTGTAAGCTCATTGAAAAATGAATAATATTTGTGCCCGTGGCACTTTAAACAGATTCTATTTTCCTCAGCCATCACAACATCATCTTCAGCTGCATGCATATTACCAGCTTTAAAAAACAGCAAGGATAAGAATAGAAAATAATAAAGTAATTTGTTAATTCTCATGTTTTTATAGTTAAAAAGTGAATTATTTGATAGTTTGTATCATGAAAGAGTCTAATTCTAAGCTAATGTCTGGTTAAAGATAAATGCAATTAAATCAATAATAATTGATATATGAAATTAAGCGCATTGATATTAATCACCGAAAAGAGCAAACAAAAGCAATAAAAAACATGACATAAAGCAGTATCAACGAAGTTTGATGTCAACTTTGTATAAGTATATATATCAATGAATTAGTAACATAAAAAATTTGATGAATAAGGTAATTTGGAATATATTTACCTAAAATCTAAATACGCTATAAAATGAATTTAAAATCTTGCCGATTTTGTTTTAAAGTGTTGTTTATTACTATTTTGGTAATGCAACTCAATTTATTATTTGGACAGTCCGATGACGATTGCTTCATGTGCCATGAAGATACGGAGTTAAAATCTGAGATTAATGGCCGATCCATGTTCATTAATAAGAATGTCCTAAAAAACTCTGTTCATAAAACAGTTTCTTGTGCAGCTTGTCATAAAGATGCTGGTGCAGAAGATTTTCCGCATAAAGTAAACTTGAATGACGTAAACTGTGGAAGTTGCCATAAGGTTGCAAAAGATGAGTTTTTTAGGGGGATTCACGGACAAGCCCTTGCAATGAATGAAGCGTATGCACCAACCTGTAAAGAATGTCATGGAGAGCATACGATTTTACCACCTTCCAATCCCAAGTCGTTAACTTATAAAATGAACATTCCGGTATTATGCGGTAAATGTCATAAAGAAGGTGCTCCCGTTGCTCGAACATATAATATTTCTGAACATAATATTTTAGACAATTATAGTCAGAGTATTCACGGTAGAGGATTATTTAAAGGTGGATTAATTGTTACGGCAACATGTAATGATTGTCATGGAAATCACTTGGTTTTACCTCATACTAGTCCAAATTCTACAATTGCAGTTAATAACATAGCAAAAACATGTATGAAATGTCATGCCAGAATTGAGGACGTACATACGAAGGTTATTAAAGGTGAACTATGGGAAACTGAACCTGGGGCTATACCAGCTTGTACAGATTGTCATCCACCGCATAAAATTAATGTAAAGAACGTTAAATCAACTATGTCAGATAATGCATGTCTGAAATGTCATAGTAGAGATGATCTCCATAAAGTGGTTGATGGTGAAACTATTTCGTTAAAAGTAAATAAGGCAGATCTGGATAAATATGAACATAAAAATATAGCTTGTGTT
>PKTC01000291.1 GCA_002869305.1 Marinilabiliales bacterium | reverse complement strand
ATAGGCGATAAAGCGTGTAATGGAGTAAAGTTTATGGCTGATGAGATTGGTCATGATTCTCATAAATTTGCAATCCACGTAAAAGGTCATGAGTTGGCGGCATGGAATGTTCCTGTTAATTCAGAATACTGGAGCATTTGCTACGCTACAAGTAACCGGGGAGCTTGTCATATGAATGGAGGATCAACAGATCGACAAAATCAGGCAGCATTGCGCGATTCTTTGGCTGCTTGCAGTTTTGCTAGTGGTTGGTATCGTGATGAATTAAGTTATGCAAAATTCTTATCAGCAATTACAGGTTTAGACTGGACCGAAGAGGAAATTGATAAGTCAGGAGCTAGGATATTTACCTTGGAAAAAATGTTTAATTACAGAGAATGTTTTAAAAAAGAGGATGATACGATCCCACCAAAGTTTTTTGAAAATGAATTTACATTTGGAGACCATAAGGGAGCAATTGTAGAGAAAGAAGTTTTTGAAAAGGATTTGCTTGCATACTATGAAAAAAGGGGATGGGATACCAATACATCGCAACCAAAATTAGAAACTTTAAAAGGTTTGGATTTAGATTTCACGAAAATATAAAAATTCGAAATAATACATTAAAGGTCATTCTAAATGTAGAATGACCTTTTTTAATTAAATACATTAGGATATTAAACATTTTCTCAAAACTAATTTGCTAATTTTGCTTAGTAAGTTTTTTCAAATCTAAAATAAATAATTTTATATGTCAGACGATAAACAAATCATTTTTTCAATGTATAAGGTAAGCAAGACTTACCCTCCAAATAAAACTGTTATTAAAGATATAAGCCTTTCTTTTTTCTTAGGGGCAAAAATTGGAATCATTGGTTTAAATGGAAGTGGAAAATCAACATTACTTCGAATTATTGCAGGTCAGGATAAATCATTTAATGGTGAATTGGTATTTGCACCAGGATATTCCGTTGGATTACTAGAACAGGAACCCCAATTAGATGAGAATAAAACAGTAAAGGAAGTAGTGATGGAAGGAGTAGCAGAAGTGGCTGATGTTCTCCAAAAATATGAGGAAGTAAATAAAAAGTTTGAATTACCTGAAATTTATGAAAACCCTGATGCAATGGATAAGCTGATGGCAGAACAGGCTTCTTTGCAGGAAAAAATTGATCAATTGGATGCCTGGAATATTGATACAAAGCTAAATCGTGCGATGGATGCATTGCAATGCCCGCCTGATGATCAACCTGTTAAGGAACTTTCTGGAGGTGAGCGTCGTCGTGTTGCTTTGTGTCGATTATTACTTCAGGAACCTGATATTCTTTTACTCGATGAACCTACTAACCACCTGGATGCTGAAAGTATGCATTGGTTAGAGCAACATCTGCAACAATATAAAGGAACCGTGATTTGTATAACTCACGATCGTTATTTCTTAGATAATGTTGCAGGTTGGATTTTAGAATTGGATAGAGGCGAAGGAATTCCATGGAAGGGAAATTATACTTCGTGGTTAGAACAAAAATCCAAGCGCCTGGAAATGGAAGAGAAAGTAGCTTCAAAAAGAAGAAAGACACTTGAACGAGAATTGGATTGGGTACGAATGGCTCCAAAAGCTCGTCATGCAAAATCAAAAGCTCGATTATCGGCTTATGATAAAATGTTGAATGAAGATACCAAACAAAAAGAAGAAAGATTAGAAATATATATCCCAAATGGACCGCGTTTGGGCGATAAAGTAATTAATGTTGAAGGATTGACCAAAGCTTACGATTATAGAATCTTAATAAATGATTTAAGTTTTACTTTACCTCCTGCAGGTATCGTAGGAATTATTGGTCCTAATGGTGCAGGTAAAACCACTTTATTCAGAATGATCATGGGACAGGAGCAACCTGATAATGGAACTATGGAAGTTGGAGAAACAGTTAAAATTAGCTATGTAGACCAAACGCATCAGGCAATTAATCCAGAAAAAACTGTATTTCAAGTCATTTCTGATGGACTAGAAAATATTCAATTAGGTAATAGAACCATGAATGCACGTGCATATGTTTCAAGATTTAATTTTAGTGGTTCCGACCAGGAAAAAAAATGTGGTGCATTATCTGGCGGTGAGCGCAATCGATTACATCTGGCCTTAGCTTTAAAAGCAGAAGGTAACGTATTGCTGCTTGATGAACCTACCAATGATATCGATGTAAATACCTTACGTGCTTTGGAAGAAGGTTTGGAAAACTTCGCTGGCTGTGCTGTGGTGATTAGTCACGACCGTTGGTTCCTGGATAGAATTGCTACTCATATTTTAGCATATGAAGGAGATGGACATGTTCATTTCTTCGAAGGATCTTTTACTGAATACGAAGAAAATAGAAAAAAACGATTAGGGACCGATGCGCCAAAACGTTTTAAGTATAAAAAATTAACAAAATAATAAAACAACCATGAAACTTATTTTAACTACTATCATAGTTAATTTTTCTTTGGGGATTCTTTACGGACAAAATCAACACGATACACTAAAGATAAACGATGATCTTTTTTTAGTAAGCCTAACAGATAATTCATGGATTCATGTTTCGTATTTAAATGGTTTCGAATGTAATGGCTTAATTCTTGTTAATAATCAAAAAGCTTTTTTATTCGATACTCCATCATATGATTCTATTACGGTAGAACTTACATCATATATTCAAGACAAGATGAGATTGGAGATTGCAGGTTTTGTTACCAACGATTGGCACATTGATAGTCAGGGTGGATTGTAAGTAATTCACGCAATGGGAATACCATCATATTCTAGTAATATGACAAGAGATATAGCTAAATCAAAAGGATTGCCTCAAACAACAGAGGGTTTTAGTGATTCTTTAATTATTAATTTCGACAATAAAGCTATAGAACTATACTATTATGGTGCTGCTCATACAATGGATAATATTGTAGCCGGCATTCCATCGGAAAGTATTTTATATGCTTCCTGTATGATTAAGACTTTATCTCAAAATAATTTAGGTTTTACAGGAGATGGTGATTTACATGAATATCCCAGGACATTGAAAAAAATTCATAATAAATTTCAAAATGCAAAATATGTAATACCAGGTCATGGCAAATTTGGCGGATACGATTTGGTAAAACATACCTTGGAAATATCTCTTAAATTGAACCAATAGCAAACCATATAATAATATTGGCATTTCATTTTTTAATATCCTAATTGATATTAACCCCAATACTTAATTTGATAATATATTTTATTTTTATATTTTAGTGATACTACTGAAATCATTAAACCTATAAAAACTTTTATTATGAAAAAACTAAGTATTTTATTAACACTTGTTATGTCATTAATGATTTGTTCTTGTGGTGGCAATGCAGACAAAAAACAAGTACAAGAAGAAGTAAAAAAAGAGGCT
>PKTC01000515.1 GCA_002869305.1 Marinilabiliales bacterium | reverse complement strand
TAGGAGTTGTTTCGGGGGATATCTCATTAAGAAGCATTAAAGAAAAATATTTTGCTTCAGGTACCGAATTAATTATGCTTACTAACTCGGCAGGAAAATTAATTTGCTGTACAAAAGAAGCTTCTAAAACTGTTGATATTCCTGTGCTAAGGGAGTTTCAATATTTTAAACCGGTAACTGAAAATATTTATACATTTAATAATCCCTCTTTAATTCTTCATAAAAACAAGGGTTTCAGGGATGCAATTAAATCTTTACTAACAGGAAAAAATAAAGAAGTTTTTTATATGGAGAATAAGAAGTATACCATATACAGATCTTATATTAAGGAAACAGACTGGCAATTGTTTAAAATAATTAATTAGCTATAAATTAGTGATCTATGAAAAAAATATATTCTCTCCTTTCTATTGTAGTTGTAATAATTATTAGTGTAAATGTTTATTATGGTTTTCATATTTACAATCAGCAATTGAATTTCCACACAGAAATGTTGTCAAATCAAGCACAAATTTGTGGTTGGGAAATTGAACAATCGGGTTATGAGTTTGAGAACGAAATAAACTATATTGTTTTCTCATCAAATATCGCAGGTTTTTTTGCAGATCCTATAAATCATGAAATGCAAGTCAAAAAGCTTGAGCTTTTCTATTTTAAATATCAAAATCTTATTAAAAACATTCGAATAATTGACAACAATAAAAATGTTTATAGTTTATTTAAGGACAAAACAAATCATTTCATAAGTGATTACTACACATCACAAAGGCAGCAGCCTCTCGTAAACAAAGAAGACGTTGTAGCTAATAACGATGGGACATTCACCTATATTCTTCCTGTATTTAAAGACAGCAAAACCGTTGTAAATATTCTGGTTAAGGCAGATATTGATAAGTATATTAATTCGGTCTTCGATAATTACCATTTAGGAAATACTTTGTGGCAATGGCTCATTAGCACTAACGGGGATATTATTTCAAACAACATTACAAGAGATACCATTTCTGTTAGCAAACTTGACAAAATAATTGTAGATATTGATAATGGCTATAAAGGTTCTTTGTTGCATAAAGTTTCATTTGAAAAAAATAAGAATGAATATCTATCGGCTTATTATCCTGTGCGAATTCTAGCAAAGGATATGGGCATCATATTTTCACTCGAAACAAAAATTATCATCGATACTATCATTACCAATTCTATAATTGTTGGAGCTTCAACAATACTAACTCTTCTTCTGGTTATTTATTTATTCGTATTTTATATTAGAAAACACAGTAAAGAAGAAAAGAAGATTACAAATTCTTTAGTTGCCATGCAGGAAATTTTAGAATCTTTACCCATAGGTATCATGGTTATGGGTGATAACAGAGTAGTAAAGAGTTTAAATAAAACTGCAATCAATATTTTTGGACTTAAAAATGAAAGTGAGCTGGTAGGAAAAAACATAACAGATCAATTCTTAATCTCCAGAAATTTCCAAGATAGCGATTCTTTTGCCTATACTGATAACCTGAATCAATATGTATATTACGATGATAATGATAACGAAGTAATCATTTACAAAAAGGAGATTCCTTACCGAATGGAGAATGAAGATGTCTCACTGGAGGCCTTTATAGACATTACTCCTATTGAAATTGCACGAAAAAGAGAAGTTGCTGCCAATAAAGCAAAGTCCGAATTTTTAGCAAAAATGAGTCATGAAATTCGCACTCCGCTAAATGGAATCATCGGAATGGCAAATACCCTCGAAACATTGGGTCTTGATGATAAACAAGCTGATGCTGTGCACATTATACTTAAATCGGCGGATTTATTACTCTCCATTATAAACGATATTCTTGATTTTTCAAAAATTGAAGCCGGGAAAATGGTTATCGAGGAAACTCCATTCAAATTGAGAGAAGAATTAGATGCAACAGTTTCTTTATTTAACCCAAGAGTCAAAGAAAAAGGACTGAAGCTTAGTTTCAAGGTAGACAGTAATGTTCCTGATAATATTATTGGTGACCCATTTCGTTTAAAACAGGTTATATCAAATCTAATTGGAAACGCAATCAAATTTACTTATGAAGGTAAAATTACCCTTACCGTAGAGCGGGTAAAAAAACATAATGGTTATTTAACCCTAATATTCTCTATCGAAGATACAGGAATTGGAATTCCGAAAGAAAAGCTCAATGATATTTTTGCATCCTTTTCGCAAGCTGACGGATCTACAACCAGAAAATTTGGAGGTACTGGTTTAGGAATAACTATATCGAAACAATTGGTGGAGCTTATGGGCGGAGAAATGTGGGTTGAAAGTCCTTCTTCTATTTCAACAGATCCACAGTATAGCGGTTCTAAATTTTCTTTTACTATACAGATTTACTCCAACGAAAAAATAGCCAAGGATATTGAGGTTTCGAATATTAAAGAATACAATCAAATAAACGTTTTAATTATTAATAATAATCCAGAAGAAGAAACAACCTTGTTGCATACCTTCAATAGTTTCGAGACAAATAATACTCAAATAAAACCGGATGAAGAGCCTTTAAAAAAGATTGAAGAAAACTTGAAGAAGTCAAGCAATAAGTATCATTTAATATTAATAAAAGACAATGCCAGTTTTGATGGCATTGGTTTTGCGCGAAAGTTGCACGAGAAAGGCTTGTCAGACAGGTTTTTTATTGCGATTATAAGTTCAAATGATCAACCAGGCAATTATGTAAAATGTAAAATGAATGGTGTTGATTATTATTTAATTAGACCTTATGAAGCATCGGAGATTTTTGAAATGCTTCAAGATAATTTTACCAGTTTGAGAGTGAAAGAAAAAGATCTTCCGGAGCTCAATAAATTGAAAAAGAACATTCATATTTTATTAGCCGAAGATAATATTATTAATCAACGAGTGGCTCAGACTATATTTAAAAATTTAGGTTATGAAATAACTATTGCTCAAAACGGACAGGACTGTGTTGACAAAATAAAAGAAAATACGTTCGATATTATTTTTATGGATATCATGATGCCACAAAAAGATGGATTAGAAGCAACTGCTGAAATCAGAAGCGGTGGATACAAAATACCTATTGTAGCCATGACAGCTAATGCGCGTGAAGAAGATAAAACCAAAGCATTTGATAGTGGAATGAATCACTATCTTGCAAAACCGGTACGTATCGAAGAAATAAAAGCAGTTTTAATTCGTTATTTTTCAGAATAATTTAAACGATTATGAATTCGCACGAGATTGACTACAAAATTATTGGAGACGACATTCAACTGGTAGAAGTTGAGTTAGACCCACAGGAGACAGTTATTGCAGAAGCAGGAGCTATGCTTTACATGGAAGAAGGTATTCAGTTTGAAACCAAAATGGGCGATGGCTCAGATCCAAATCAAGGATTAATGGGGAAAATATTTTCAGCAGGAAG
>PKTC01000174.1 GCA_002869305.1 Marinilabiliales bacterium | reverse complement strand
CGTTATTTTTTTTATAAAAAATTTGACAGCTTTAATTCCTTGTCTATCAGCTCTTACCGATCCATATAATATTGCAATATTTAGCTTCATAAATTAAAATTTGGTTTATAATTGAACATTTAGATAGGGGTATTGTTTAAATTCTCGAAAAGTGGATGATATTGTTATCATTTATCCAATTAATTTTCCGTTTTGCTATGTAGAATTTACAACGGTACGCTGCATTTAATAGATTAAAGTGGTTTGGGTTTAAAAAATATTTACAAGTTTGCTGTTGTAGTTGAACATCTCTGAGTCTGAGAAAATAAGTTGATAAGGTTGATGATTGATTAATTTATTTTAAGTTATTGTAAGATAGAATGATTTGTATGATCAAGAGATGTAGCTCACAAGGTTTAAAAGCCTTGTGAGTTTTTTTATTCCAAATCAAGTCGTCGCGATTTACGTTCCCAAACTTTTTTAGCAAGTTCTTGCATATCAGCAACATTATCAAATTCATCCATGATTTCAGTACCAAGTAAAGTTTCTATGATATCTTCCATTGTTACAATTCCAAGCATTTCTCCATACTCACCTACTACCATTGCAATGTGCTCTTTATCTTCAATGAGCTTATAGAATAATCTTATGATGGGCATTTGTTCATTCACAACTTTTATTTCCCTTCTTAGGCTTTCTAATTTTCTCTCTTGCTTATCTTCTATCATGTATTGCATGATATCATCTTTCAAAACGTATCCGGATATATTTTCAATATCTTTATTGTAGATTGGAATTCTTGAAAATCTAATTTTTTCATTATTGCTAAAAAAATCAATGATTTTAACTTCTTGATCTGCTGCGAAAACAACTGTTCTAGGAGTTAAAATACTTTTTACCTCAATTTTATTAAAGACCATGAGGTTTAGTAAGATTTTTGATTCTTCTTTTTTGAAAATGCCTTCTTTTACACCTATTTCTGCCATTGCATGAAACTCTGTGCGGCTAAGCACATCTTGATTTTCGTCTTGTTTTAAAGCTTTGGTAATAAACTGAGCTAATATAATAATTGGATAAAAGGGGGAATAGATCATTCCTTTTAAAAAGTAAGGAATAGAGGGGGCAATAGTTTTCCAATAATTGGCACCCAATGTTTTAGGGATAATCTCAGAGAAAATTAAAATAGTTATTGTTAATATTCCCGATACAATGGTTAAATATTCGTTTCCCCATATCTTTTGAGCTTGAACTCCAACTCCAACGGCTCCAACAGTGTTTGCAAAAGTATTTATAGTTAATATGGCTGCTAAAGGTGTGTCAATTTTTTCTTTTAATTGCTGCAAGGATTTCGCAAAAGGCTTTCCTTCACTAATTTTTCCTGCAAGGAAAGTAGGGGTTACACTTAATAGTGAAGCTTCCATTATTGAACAAATAAAAGAAACAAGAACAGCAATCAAAAAATAAAAAACTAATAATCCCATTATTTATATAGATTCATTTTTAGTATATAATCATAAACTTCATTAGGAAGAAAATACCGAATATCATGATTGTTTTTTATAGATTCACGAATAAAGCTCGAGGAAATCTCCATAAGTGGAGCATTAATCAATTTTATATTTTCGTAAGATTTATAATCTCCTAAATCAGAACCTGGTCGAGGATAAATATAAAATTCATAATGCTTTAAGATTTCTTCGTAATTTTTCCATTTATGGAACGACTGAAAATTATCGGTTCCAGCTATTAAAACAAAACTGTAAGTTGGATTTCTCTCACTCAAATAAGTTAATGTATCAATAGTAAAAGATGGTTTTGGAAGTCTGAATTCAATATCGCAAGCTTTTATTTTATTGTTATCACCAATTGCTAACTCAACCAACTTTAAACGATCATACTCGTTTAGTAAACTATTCTTCTTTTTCAGAGGATTATGAGGGCTGATAACAAACCATAGTTCATCCAGGTCACTAAATTCGATCATATAATTTGCAATAGCAAAATGACCGATATGAATTGGATTAAATGAACCAAAATACAAACCAACCTTCATACGCTAGATATTAATAAATTCATTAACTGATTTTTCAGCTTGCTCTATGGCTTTTTTCAGATTATCATTCACAATAACCATATCAAATTTGTCGGCATAACTAAGTTCGATATTTGCTTTGTCAAGTCGAGTTTTGATATCTTTATTGCTATCTTTTGATCTTTGAATCAGTCTTTTTTCCAGTTCTTGAATGCTAGGTGGCTTAACAAAAATGGATAATGCTTTTTTGGGAAATTGCTTTTTAATATTTAAACCACCAACAACATCTACATCAAATATTACATGTTTTCCCTGAGACCATATTCTTTCTACTTCACTTTTTAAAGTTCCATAAAATCTATTTTCATAAACTTCTTCCCATTCAACAAATTGATTGTTTTTAATCTTTGTCTTAAAATCATCTACTGAGAGAAAATAGTAATCTTTTCCATTCACTTCGTTTTCTCTTTTAGGCCTGCTTGTAGCTGAGATGGAGAATTCCAAATTCAGGTCCTTTTTTAAAAGATTTTGAACAATGGTTGTTTTTCCGGATCCTGAAGGAGCCGAAAATATAAATAACTTGCCTTCCATTTTTTAAAGAATGTTTAGCATTTGTTCCTTTATTTTTTCTAATTCGTCCTTCATAAAAACGACTAGTTTTTGAATGTCCGAATCATTGGCTTTTGAACCAATGGTATTTATTTCTCGTCCTATTTCCTGACTAATAAAACCCAATTTTTTACCATTTGATTCAGGCTCATTAAGCATTTCAATAAAATAATTACAATGATTAGTTAATCTTACTTTTTCTTCTGTGATATCTAATTTTTCAAGATAATAAATCAACTCTTGCTCTAATCTGTTTTTATCATAATCCTTTTCATCCAACGCTTTATTTAGGCTTTCTTTAAGTTTGGTTTTTATCTTTTCAGTTCGGCTCTGTTCAAAAGGAGTAATTTTATTCTTTTGTTCTTCAATACTATTGATCCTGTTCTCAATATCCTTTTTTAAATACTCACCTTACTGAATTCTGAATTCGTCCAATTGAATTAACGCACTTTCAATTGTACTGACAATGATAGCCCATTCATTTTCATCTAATTCTTCTCGTTCAGTATTCAACGTATCAGGTAATCTCAAAGCTAGTTGCAACAACTGTTCTGTATCTAAATTTAATTCAGTTGAGATTGATTTTAATTGATCAATGTAATCTTTAACAACTTTTGAGTTTATTGTTGTTGCCTTATTATCATCAGTTACCTCATAATATAAAACAAACTCAACTTTGCCTCTTAATAACTTTTTCGATACCAGATTTCTTATTTCTAGCTCTTTCTGGCGATATATCCCCGGAATTTTGGTGTATAAATCTAAGTTTTTGCTATTCAGTGATTTTATTTCAATAATAATTTTTCGAT
>PKTC01000331.1 GCA_002869305.1 Marinilabiliales bacterium | reverse complement strand
TGATGCGTGTTCAAATAAGTTATAGAATTGCTTTTCTAAAACACCATAAGTGTATTTAGCTTTTTGCTTTTCCATTAACTGAACACCATATTCAGAAACTTTTTTTCTACGCTTGTTTGCGCCTTGCTCTCCAGGAGGATAATTCTTTTTCTCGAAATGTTTATCAGGTCCGTAAATAGGTTCTCCTAATTTCCTCGCTATTTTCGACTTTGGTCCAATATATCTAGCCATGAATCTTAATATTTTTCAATCTTTAAATATAGGGTTGATCTGGATATACCCAATTCAGCCGCAACTTTGGTTAAATTTCCATTTTGATTTTCAATAGCATTAATGATTGCTTTTATTTCGATATTTTCAAGCGTATTTGATTCTTCTGCTTCCTTTTTTTTGTTTATTCCTACAGGAAATAAGTCTTCTGGAAGAATCTTTCTTTGGTTACACAATAATACGGCTCTCTCGATTGCATGCCTTAATTCTCTAATATTACCTGGCCAATTGTGCTGATTAATTTTTTTTAGAGCTGGACTTGAAAATGACAAGCCCAATTTATTGTATTTAATTGATAATTCTTTTAAAAAAGATTCTGCCAATAATTCAATATCTTTTCCACGTTCTCTTAATGGTGGGCTTTCAATAATAATTGTATTGATCCTATAATATAAGTCCTCTCGGAATTCTCCTTCAGTTACCATCTTCTCCAAACTTTTATTAGTCGCACAAATTAAACGAACATTTACTTGAATTGATTTATTGCTTCCTACCCTCGATATAGTATTTGTTTGTATGGAACTTAGTAGTTTTTGCTGAAGAGCAAGTGATAAGTTTCCTATTTCATCTAAAAAAAGGGTTCCATCAGAAGCTGCTTCAAATCTGCCTATTCTATCTTCTTTGGCATCTGTAAATGCTCCTCTTGTATGACCAAACAATTCGCTTTCAAAAAGATTTTCGTTTATTGCTCCTAAATCTACATGAACAAAAGGCTCATTTCTTCTATCAGATTGATTATGGATCTCAAAGGCAATTAATGCTTTACCTGTACCATTCTCACCTTGAATTAAAATACTAGTATCAGTATTTGCAATCTTTCGAATTGTATTGTTTACTTTATTTATTGCCTCAGACTCTCCAATAATTGATGGGTAAAGCTGATTTAATAGCGCTTGTGAGGCCCTCAACCTGTCTACTTTATTTCTGGATTCACTAAAACTCACGTAATTATGTAAAGTGCTAATCAATTTATCACTATCCCATGGCTTTGTAATAAAATCAGTAATACCTTCTTTCATCGCTCGAACCGCAATATCTATATCACCGTAAGCTGTAATAAATATTACAATCATATTTTTATCAAGCTCTTGTATCTTTTTAAACCAATAAAAACCTTCATTACCAGAATTAATTCCTGCTGAAAAGTTCATGTCAAGTAAAACTACATCAATATGCTCATGCAACAGAAGAGCATTGATTTGATTTGGGCTTTTTAGGTTAAATATTCTAGCAAATTCATTTTTTAGCAATTGATTTAACGACCAGAGAATTTCCTCATTATCATCAACAATTAGTATGCTTCCTTTTTTCGCTTTCACTTTATCATTAGATTTGTTAGAACAAAAGTATAAATTGTCCGAAAACCAATCAACTTTTTGTCCGATTTTCGGACGATTATGGATCATTATAAATATGTTATGAACTGAATATTAGATAGTTTAACTATATGGCATAAATATTGGCTAGATTACAAAAAAATATTTAGCTATGATTAGAAATTATTTAATTGTTACTATCCGAAATTTATTTAAGAATAAACTCTTTTCTTTAATAAATGTACTAGGTCTAGCCACAGGAATGGCCGGAGCTCTTCTTGTATTCCTTTACATTCAATACGAGACTGGTTATGAGAAATTCTTTACAAACTATGATAACATATACAGGTTAGCCAGAATCTATAACATTGGTGAAGGAGTGTCGACAAATCCATCTACCCCATATGGACTTGCTCCTACTGTAATTGAAAATATACCTTCAGTTGAAAATTCAACAAAATATTTCTCTCGTCAAACAACAACAAAATTTGGTGATAAAACTTTTAAAGAATATGTATGCTATACAGATTCATTATTTTTTAAGATTTTCGATTTTGAATTTATCTATGGAAAAGCTGAAAATGCTATCAAAAACCCCGATGAAATAGTCATTAAGGAAAGTATTGCCAAAAAATATTTTGGAGATGAAAATCCACTGGATAAAACATTGTTATTTGACGATTCTAAAACTTTCAAAGTTGCAGGTGTAATAAAAGATCCACCTTCAAATACACATTTTGATGATGCCATTTTTGCACCAATCTCGGATTTTAATGATGGGTTTCCAGATGATGAATGGTATAACAATTATTTTAATACATATGTACTATTAAATAAAAACAGTTTATTAGAGGAAACAGAAAATGGAATAACAGAACTTTATTTAAAAAAAATGGATTTGGATGACAGGGAAACAAAAATAATTCTTCAAGATCTTCAAGAACAGCACTTTGCTCAAAGTCAATTAAGTAAGCAAAATATATATTTATTTCTTGCCATAGGCATTTTTATTCTAATACTGGCATGCATTAACTATATGAATTTAAATACAGCAAAATACATTAAGCGAACCAAAGAAATTGGGATTAGAAAAATTGTTGGAGCACATCGTTTTCAATTAATAAGGCAATTTTTTGGAGAAACTATCTTGCTATCGCTGATCGCTGTGTTTTTTGGAATTTTATTAGTTGAGACCGTCCTGCCTTATTTTAATCAAATATCAGGTATGCATACTGATATTAATTATTTTTCTTCCTCTTTTCTATTAATTATTATATCCATTGTAATTTTTTCAAGTGTTCTTGCAGGTAGCTATCCATCACTATTTTTATCTTCTTTCAAAGCAGTCAGCATCTTAAAAGGTGATTTAGGAAAATTAACTACTAGTTCAAACATCAGGAAAATTTTAGTAATCTTTCAATTCACAATTACCACCATACTAATTATCTCTATCTGCTTTATTTATCTTCAATTTAAATATATGAAAAATAAAGACCTTGGTTTTTCAAAAGATAATTTAATATATGTATCCCTTAATAATAATTTGGAAAAAAATTATGAGGTTTTTAAATCAAGCTTATTAAGTAATCCAAGAATAAAGGGAGTTACAAAAACTTCTTTTCTTCCAATGAATATTTATGGTCTGATAAACAATTTAAATTGGGAAGATCGCATGAACCAGGAAAAGACAGCTATTGCTTTTCAATGTGTAGAGCCAGACCATCTGCAAACAATTGATTACAAGCTTATAGAAGGTAGATTTTTATCTGAAGATTTTTCCAATGGGATTATCGTAGCCCATAAGTTTTTGGGCTTTCTGGTTGATAACTATCGATATTGAATCCGTGG
>PKTC01000299.1 GCA_002869305.1 Marinilabiliales bacterium | reverse complement strand
TAGAATCTCATTCTCGCAGATACTCCTCCTATTTGTAAAAGGGAAATTCAATTGCATGACACTCCCCCTTTTTGTAAAAGGGGGCTGGGGGGATTAGATAATATTTCCTTAATTCGTCTTTAAAGTGAAAGATAATTCATAATTCCCGTTGGTTAGCTTTAAAGGTTGAAAGATAGTTAATAAGATATCTAAAGACTCATAGTTGCAAAAAGCTTAATTTATTTAGTATAAATCAAATCTGACTTCTGACTTATATCATTCTATTAAACTTTAATTCAATTTGAAAGTCTTAATTTTGATGTAAACTTTTAACCTTTGAGTATATGAACAGAATACTGATTATTTTGGCGCTTATTTACCTGCAAACGAATGTTTTTGGACAAGATGATTGGCAAACCTATTACGAGCAATCCAACTTTTTAGAGACACCACGTTACAAGCAAAGCATTGAATTTGCGAAAAAGCTGGCAGATGCTTCGGAATATGTTTCTTACACTACTTTTGGTAAAAGCTTACAAGGTAGAGATTTACCTCTTATCATTATCGATAAAAATAAAAATTTTACTCCCGAAAGTGTAAAAAAATCAGGTCATGCCGTTTTACTGGTTCAGGCATGCATTCATCCGGGCGAATCGGAAGGAAAAGATGCCGGATTTATGTTGATCAGAGATATGCTAATTCGCAACAAATATGATGATTTATTAGAGAATACCACGCTCCTGTTTATCCCCATATTTAATGTTGATGGACACGAACGATTTAGTCCATACAGCAGAATTAACCAAAACGGACCTAAAGAGATGGGTTGGCGTACCACGGCTAATAACCTGAATTTAAACCGTGATTTTATGAAAGCAGATGCGCTTGAGATGCAACATTGGCTGGAGCTGTTTAATAATTGGTTACCCGATATGTTTATAGATATACATACCACCGATGGAGCTGATTATCAGTATCACATTACGTATGCAATGAGTATTTCGGGGGAAATGGACCCGAAACAAACCCAGTGGCAAAAGAATTATCTTAAACAAATAGAAAAAGATCTTTTACAAGATGATGTTTTGATTTTCGCATATGTTTCGTTTCGCCGCTGGCACGATCCAAGAAGCGGTTTACTGCTTCGACCTCAAACACCACGATACTCAAATGGATTTTCTGAGATTCAAAACAGACCAGTTTTATTGGTGGAAACACATATGCTTAAAAACTACCAAACACGTGTTGAAGCTACTTACGATTTATTAAAGCATACCATTGCGCACATAGATCATCAATATGAAGATCTGAAAGAAATCAATTTAAATGCTGATGAGAATACAAAAAAGCTGGCAGGCAAAGAATTTGTTTTAAGCTATTATACTTCGCCGGAAGATAGCAGTATAGTTGATTTTAAGGGAGTAGATTACGACATTATTCCGAGCGAGCTTACCAACGATATTTGGGTGCAATTTAGCGATGAGCCTAAAGATTACACATTGGTTATGTTCGATAAATTGCTGCCAGCAAGTAAGGTAAAAATGCCCCAAGAATACATTATCCCGGCTGAATGGACCGAAGTAGTTGAACGATTAAAAATGCATCATATTGAATATTCGATTTTAGAAGAAGCCAAAGAAATGGAAGTTGAAACGTACAGGTTTAGCAATGTTCAGTTTGCTTCATTCCCTTTTGAAGGTCGACAGATGGTACAGGATTTTAATTTAACCGAGATAAGCCTTAAAAAAACATATGCTGCAGGATCGATCATTGTACCAACCAACCAGAGATCTGCAAAAGTAATTGCACATCTTCTGGAGCCGATAGCACCTGATTCATTTGTCCGATGGGGATTTTTTAACTCTATCTTTGAACGAAAAGAATATGTGGAAACCTATGTGATGGAAAAAATGGCCAGGGAGATGATTGCGGAAAAGCCCGAATTACTTGATCAGTATAAAAAGGCCGTGGAAGAAAATCCGCAGGTCTATAATAATCAGTGGGCCAAATTATTTTGGTTTTATGCACTTACACCCTATTGGGATCAGCAAAAAGATATTTATCCGGTGGGGAAGATTAATTAGTGAGTGAGTAGTAATAACTAATCCCCCCGACCCCCTTTTACAGAAAGGGGGAGTGATTAGTGATTGGGAATTCAGAATTCAGAAGATATGTTAGCCACGAATATTTCGGGGCTTTTTTATTTCCCGGATTTTTAGTATCTTGAGGCTACCTTAGAGAAAATTACATTTATTAACCGATTATGAGAACAATACTTACCGAAAGAGTTATCCACCGTGGTAAAAAACGCATTAAACTAATTTTTAATTTCGATGTGGATATTATGAATGTGCTCGACACATTTGATGATGTTGCATGGAGTGAAACCATGAGCTGCTGGCATATAGATTTTGAAGAATTGTATGTTGAAAATTTACAGCAAAGATTCAAAGGAATTGCTAAAATTACGGACAGGACAAACAATAAAAAACGCACTCCGTACCATGATATTGGCAAGGCTCACAAAGAAGCCTTGAATAGGTTTGAAATATATCTTAAAAACAGAAGATATAGTCCTAGTACTATTGCAGCTTATAAAAAGCGTATAAGAGATTTTCTGGGATTTTATTTTGATAAAGAAATTGATTTAATCAGCAACGAAGATGTTCAATATTTTAATTATGAACAAATGATTAAAACAAAAGCATCGCACACAGTGCAAAATATGTTTATAACATCACTGAAATTATTTTTAAATACGGTTTCGGATTGCAAAATAGAAATTGATAAGTTGGAGCGTGCAAAGAATTCTCGCAAATTACCTGAAGTTTTTTCAAAAAAAGAAGTTGAAAAAATACTGAATGTAACGCAAAACTTAAAACATAAAACTTTATTACTGATGACCTATGGTTGTGGATTGCGTCGAAGTGAGATCGGTAAATTGAGGATTAATGACATAAACTCCGACCGACATCTAATATTAATACGAAATGCAAAAGGAAATAAAGACCGGTTTGTTCCTTTGTCAGAGAAGTTGATTGAATCGATGCGATTGTATTATAAAGTTTATAAACCTAAAACATATCTTTTCGAAACCAAACCAGGTTTCCCTTATCCAGCCGAAACGGCTTACAAAGTTTTTAAAAACGCATTAAGAAAGTCGGGAGTTAAGAAAGATGTTGGCATTCATACACTCCGACACAGTTACGCCACACACTTGTTAGAAAATGGCACAGATTTAAGGTATATACAAGAGATTTTAGGCCATAAAAGTTCCAAAACGACAGAAATATACACCCATGTAAGTAATCAAAATATAAGCAATATAAACAGCCCAGCAGATGATTTGGATATTTAGAAAAAGTTCTATATTTATATTTAATTCTATAAAGTACAAAAAGTACTCATATGCAAACATATCGTAGGCATATAAAGAATAATTGTACTTATAAAAACTAGTTA
>PKTC01000090.1 GCA_002869305.1 Marinilabiliales bacterium | reverse complement strand
CGATGTCATAACCATCGTTGCCAGCTGCATGAATGATAAGTACTCCATTCATTTGAGCATATTGAATTGCTTCATCCACTAAATATTTATAAGGAGAGAGTTCCTTTCCAAAACTCATGTTTATGATTCTGGCTCCATTATCAACAGCATAATGAATAGCTTTTGCAACATCTTTATCACGTTCATCACCATTTGGAACAGCTTTTAATGCAATAATTTTAACATTTTCTGCAATGCCCTTTATTCCAATATCATTATTTCTAGTAGCACCAATAATTCCTGCCACAAAAGTTCCGTGATCGGCTTCTGGTCCATAAACATTATTATTACCATAAATTTCATTCATATCTGTTGGACTGTCACCAATAATGTCTCTTGGATTAAAGTCAGGATTTAAGTGGTAATTAAGTTCTTCGTTTATATAACCTTCAAATTCGTCGAATACTTCTTCTTTAAATCCATATTTAACGTAATTGTATTGAAACTTAATATCTTTTTTAAACTCCTTATTATGAATGAGTAGACTGTCCAGATCACCTAATGTGATAACATCTTTTCCTAAAGCTTTTGCAATATGATTATATGTATCGTAGTATTTATTTTTATATCTAAGGAAATACTCTTTATTTCTATTGGCTTCCTTTATTGCTTTTTCATATCTTTTCTTTGCATCCTGAAATAATTCATAGGTTTCTTTCTCAGAATCAGTTAATTGATTTCTTGAAACCTGATCAAACTTATTTTTGTATTGTTTGTAAATACGTGTTATTTCAAGATTCTCATATGAAATATTTTCCCCTTCAGAATTCCCTATAAAGTTCCATCCATGCACGTCGTCAATATATCCATTGTTATCATCATCTATGCCATTATCAGGAATCTCATCTTCATTTACCCAAATGTTATCTTTTAAATCTTCATGATAAATATCCATGCCACCATCAATTACAGCAACAACTACTGTTGTTGATTCCTTTCCTGCTAATAGTGAATCATATGCTTTGTTCACCTCAGCACCATAAATAAAATCATCAATTGGTGATTTATTAAACCAATCAAAATAAATATTATTTATTTGGGATTCTTCAATTGGTTTCTTTTCATCTTGAGCATCTAAAAAATCAATAAAGAAACATATTAAAGTTAAGATTAAAAGTGTCTTTTTCATTGTGTGAATTAATTCTTATTTAAACTAGACAACAAAAAAAGAGAAAGGTTTACTTTCTCTTTATGGAGCAAATTTATAATATTATTTGAATATTGCAACTTCTTTTTCTCCGGTCGATTTTGCGTAAGCCCTGAACATCATATTTGTATTAAATGGCATAGCAATATTACCGTTTTTATCAACTGCAATAACACCACCAGTACCACCAATTTTTGCTAATTTATCATTAATCACTAGTTCTGATGCTTCTATAAGTGTCAGATCTTTATATTCCATTAAAGCAGAAATATCGTGAGCTACTGTATAACGAATAAAAAATTCTCCATGACCAGTTGCAGATACAGCACATGTTTTATTATTTGCATAGGTGCCAGCTCCAATAATCGGTGCATCACCAATTCTATTGTATCTTTTGTTAGTCATGCCACCTGTTGAAGTTCCTGCGGCAAGATTGCCATATTTATCCAATACTACACATCCAACAGTACCATGCTTTTCTGCTGCAAGAATTCTTTGCAAACTTTCCCATCTTTTATCGGTAAAGAAGTAAGATGAATCAACCATTTGTAGTCCTTGTTCTTTAGCAAAGATGGAAGCCCCTTTACCAGCCATCATAACATGTTTTGAATCAGTCATTACTTTAATTGCTGCCGTAATGGGATTCTTTATATCTCCAACACCGGCAACAGCCCCTGCATTCAAATCCCAGCCTTGCATGATAGAAGCATCTAGTTCATTTTTTCCATCATGAGTAAATACTGCAGCTTTACCAGCGTTAAAGAGTGGACAATCTTCAAGGAAGTTAATAGTTTTTTCAATAGCTTCAATGCATGTACCTCCTTGTTTTAAAACACTTTCACCAATGATAAGAGCTTCATTAAGTTTTTCTTTATATTCATTTTGCTGTTCTTCATTAATATCTCTGTTGCTTGCATTACCTGCACCGCCATGAATTACAATAACATATTCCGGTTTAACGATTCCTTCTTGAGTCCGGCTACATCCCCAGATTAATAATAATACGAAAAAAACAGTTATTCCTGCTAGCTTATTTTTCATTGAGTGGGCTTTTAATAATTAATTTATTAAAAGTAAAAAAATAATATAACATTAGATAATTTGAATTCATATTTGGTCTATTTGATCCAAAAAAACAATGAGAAAACAAATAAAAATATACATTTGCACAAAAATTACCCTACCTTTATTTTAATCTTAATTTAATGCAATTAAGAAGATGAAACAACGTTTAAAATTTTTTGGAGGCTATGCACTATACTGGATAGGTTACTTTATTCTGGCTAGATTGTTGTTCCTTTTATATGAATATAATTATTCCTTTGATCTTTCTTTTAAGGAATGGTTACTTACTTTCACAAATGGAATAAGAATGGATATTTCAACTGCTGGTTATATATTAGCAATAATCGGACTAATCCTTACAGCCACGAGTTTTAATAGCGGAAAACTGATCAATAAGATCATACAACCATTTACTATATTTCTTTTAATATTAACATCCATTATTATAATTTCTGATCTTGAATTATATAAAAATTGGGGATTTAGAATGGATTCTACACCTCTTTTATACCTTGCTAACCCGAAAGAAGCAATGGCATCAACTGAGTTATGGTTAGAGATTGTGTTATTCCTTTTAACAATTGGTTATGTCTTTTTAGGTATATATGTTTATAAGAAAATTATTAGGAAGAAGGTTGTGGAAATTGAGAAATCAAACTTACTATCCCCTTTGCTATTATTGTTATTAACGGGCAGTATGATATTACCAGTAAGAGGTAGCTTAGGCATTGCACCAATGAATACTGGCATGGTTTATTTCAGTGAAAATAAGTTTGCAAATCATGCTGCTGTGAATGTAGTTTGGAATGTGATGAACTCGCTCGCAGATATGAATAAGAGTGACAAGACTTATCATTTTATGAACGATGAAATAGCAGAGAGTTTAACAAATCAATTAAATGAGCAAAGAGGAGAGGGTATTAAATTATTAAAAGAGGAAAATCCAAACATAGTAGTAATAATACTTGAGAGTTTCTCGTCAAAAGTAATTACTGAGCTTTGTGGTCAATGGAAAGCTGCGCCAAATTTTGATGCATTGTCCAAACAAGGTATACTTTTTAAACATTTTTATGCGAATGGAAGTCGAAGTGACAAAGGAATAGTTTCTGTAATTAGTGGGTTTCCAGCTCAACCAACATCTTCCATAATTAAAACACCTAGCAAAACGGAGTCTTTACCATCACTATATAAATCATTGGAGTCGAGATT
>PKTC01000161.1 GCA_002869305.1 Marinilabiliales bacterium | reverse complement strand
CATCTGCATCTACAGGATATATTCCGGCAAAAACCATTGGCTTAACATATTCAAACCCTTCAATAGCCTTTTCACAAGGTCTCTCTGCATGAGTAAGCGTATCACCAACCTTAACTTCTTTGGCTGTTTTTATTCCCGAGATAATATAACCAACATCACCGGTACTTAATACATTTCTTGCTTCCTGTTTATATTTCAAAACACCAATTTCGTCAGCTTCGTATTGTTTTTTGGTAGCCATAAATTTGACCAAATCGCCTTTATGTATGGTTCCATTCTGAATTTTAAAAAAAGCCTCTATTCCTCGATACTGATTAAAAACGGAATCAAAAATTAATGCCTGTAAAGGTGCCTTTGGATCTCCCTTTGGATGCGGAACCTTATGAACAATTGCCTCTAGGATTTGATCAACACCTATCCCTGTTTTTCCACTTGCTGCAATAATATCATCTCTGTCACAACCAATTAGTTCTTCAATTTGATCTTTTACCTCTTCAGGCATAGCAGCATCCAAATCCATTTTATTCAATATTGGAATTATTTCCAGATCATGTTCCATTGCCATGAAAACATTTGAAATGGTCTGTGCCTGGACGCCCTGAGTTGCATCAACAATTAATAACGCCCCTTCACAAGCTGCAATCGAGCGTGAAACTTCATAAGAAAAGTCAACATGACCAGGAGTATCTATTAAATTGAGAATATAGTCTTTCCCCTCATGTTTATAATTCATTTGTATGGCATGACTCTTAATGGTTATCCCACGTTCTCTCTCCAAATCCATATCATCTAACAGCTGATCCTGATAGTCGCGATCAGAGACAGAACCAGTAGCTTGCAATAGACGGTCGGCCAAGGTACTTTTACCATGATCAATATGAGCGATGATGCAAAAATTTCTAATCTTATCCATATAGATTTAATGAATTATCTTCCACTTATTTACAATCAAAAAACCAAATTGTTTCTGAATTTGCAAATATATCTAAATCTACAGAATTATTGCAATATTTAGAATATCACTCTTGCTATTTTTTCAATATTGTCTGACTGATCAAGTGTGTAATAGTGTATACCAGGAACACCTTGTTTTATAAGCTCTTTAGACTGCATAATTGCCCACTCTACACCCACCTGACGAACTTGCTCCTGAGATGTACATTTTTTAATCTCCTTTATTAATTCATTGGGTAGGTCAATGTTGAATGTCTGAGGTAATAAAGAACTGTCATTCAATGTAGAAACAGGTTTAATTCCTTGAATGATTGGTACATTAATTCCTCTTTCTTTGCATTTCTCAACAAAATCAAAATATTTTTGATTGTCAAAAAATAATTGAGTAACAATATAATCAGCTCCTTTATCCACTTTAAGTTTTAGGTTTTCAAGGTCTGTTTCCATATTAGGAGCCTCTACGTGCTTTTCAGGATAGCCAGCTACTCCAATTGAAAAATCTGTTGGCATCGCATCTTCCATATCTGCATGTAAATACTTACCCTTATTCAGCTTTATAATTTGCTCGATCAATTCACTGGAATAAGTATGACCTCCTTTTACAGGAATAAACTTTCTTTTTCCTTTTTCAGGATCACCTCGCAGAACAAGCAAGTTGTCAATTCCGAGAAAATGAAGATCGATTAACGCATCTTCCGTTTCTTCTTTGGTAAAACCGCCACATATCATATGCGGAACTACAGTAATTTTGTATTTGTTTTGAATGGCAGCAGCTATTGCAACGGTCCCAGGACGCTTCCGTATCACTCTTTTTTCCATTAGACCATCGGGTCGTGTTTTATATTGAACTTCTTGTTGGTGATATGTAATATTTATATAAGAAGGATCGAATTGCATCAATGGATCAATGGTATCATAAATTTCCTGTATAGTATGTCCTTTTAATGGAGGTAAAAGCTCGAATGTAAAAAGAGCTTTCTTTGACTGTTTTATTTTATCGATTACTTTCATATCCATTCTTTTTTTGTCATCTTTCGACAAGCTCTGGGTTATTTAAAGCTTTTATGTTGCGCGGCAAATCGAAGTATGGCCTATTAAATTCTTACTTATAATTTAAATTTTGTGCTAATCGTTTTTCTGCTTCATCTAAACTAATCTCTGCCCTCACAGCATAATCCTGTACCTGGTCTTTTGAAATTTTTTGAACATTAAAATATTGTGATTCGGGATGTGCAAAATAAAAACCTGAAACAGCTGCCTGAGGTATCATCATACAACTCTCTGTTAAGCTAATCTCTGCTTGATTTTCAGCATCCAATAACTCAAACAGTTTTTTCTTTAAAGTATGATCAGGTAAAGAAGGATAACCAATAGCTGGACGAATCCCGATATATCTTTCATGCAATATTTCATCTTGTGTTAACTTTTCATCCGTAGAATAACCCCAATATTCTTTTCGAACCTTTTCATGCAATAACTCTGCAAAAGCTTCTGCTAATCGATCAGCCAATATTTTTAGCATAATAGCATCATAATCATTTCCTGCTTCTTTAAACTCCTTTACCCATTTTTCAGCACCCAGACCTGCCGTAACAGCAAACAATCCAATGTAGTCTTTCCGATTTTCAGATTCAGGTAAAACAAAATCGGATAAACATAAATTAGACTCATTTTCTTCTTTAACCCTCTGATTTCTTAAAAAATTAAATACACCCGTTTCCTCTGTTCCTTTCGAATTATACACTTTTATATCATCAGAAACTGAGTGTACTGGATAAAAACCAAAAACACCATTTGCCTTAAGAATATTCTTTTGAACGATTCGCTCCAACATATCCTGTGCATCATCGAAAAGTTTTTTAGCTTCTTTTCCTTTTATAGGATCATCAAATATTTTTGGGTAACGACCTGGCATATCCCATTGATGAAAAAAGAATGTCCAGTCGATATAGTTTATCAGCTGTTTAATTGGATAATTCTCTAAAACTTTATTCCCAAGAAAAGCAGGTTTTTTAATCTCATAATCGCTCCAGTTAAAGTTTAGTTTATTGTTTCTTGCTTCATCTAATGTCAAATACTTAGCCCCAGATTTAGTTTTTTCATATTTTTCAATAGAATTCTTATAATTTTCCTTTAGCTCTTTAAGATAATTTTCTTTTAATCCTTTCGATAATAAATTATTTACCACATTTACGCTTCTTGATGCATCCTTGACATGGACCACAGGTGCTGAATATTCAGGATCAATTCTTAATGCCGTATGAATTTTGGAAGTGGTGGCACCACCAATAAGTAAAGGTATTTTAAGTTTATTTCTTTCCAGCTCTTTGGCAACGTGAATCATTTCATCAAGCGAGGGAGTTATTAATCCACTTAAACCAATAATATCTACTTTTTCCTTAATTGCTGTATCAATGATAGTTTCGGTAGGTGTCATTACCCCTAAATCGATGATTTCATAATTATTGCAGGAAAGTACCACACTAACAATATTTTTTCCAATATCGTGAACATCACCTTT
>PKTC01000057.1:16650-38787 GCA_002869305.1 Marinilabiliales bacterium | reverse complement strand
CTCGTGAATTTAACAATGTTGAGGAAGTTGAAGAAAGATTTGAGTCTCTTAACAGAGAAGTTATCAATCAGCAATTAAACAACGTTAAAACAATTTGTGAAAAAATTACTCAAACCAAAGCTGGAACATACAAGTGTTACATGGCAATTGAAATGAATGTTGACGCTTTAGAAGAAGCTATGAACAATAAACTCTCAAGAGATCAGCGCTTGAAAGTTGACTATGATTATGAAAAGTACAAAGAAACTTTTGATAAAGAAATGGAAAAATTAGAACAAAGTGGAGGTTACTAAGCTTTGTTTAATTAAAATAAAAGGGGAGCTTTTGCTCCCTTTTTTTATTTATCTTAACTCAAATTATATACTTTTGCTTTCCTAAACAATATTATAAGAACTTAATGATTTCTACAGACCAATTAAAAGATATTGAAAAGCGCGTTGATGCGCTGAGGAGGCATCTTTGACATCGAAAATAAAATCATTCGAATCGATGAAGAAGAGCAAAAAACGCATGCTCATGATTTTTGGGACGACCCCCAAGAAGCTGAAAAACAATTAAAACACATATCTAAATTAAAAGAGTGGACCGATGCTTATCAAGTTATTGAGACTCAAAATGAAGAACTTAAGCTTTCAGTGGATTTTTATAAAGAAGGAGAGATAGAGGAATCTGATGTTGACAATCAGTATGTTAAAACAGTGGAGTTAATAGAAAAACTTGAGTTAAAAAATATGTTACGAAAAGATGAAGATCTGTTAGGAGCATATTTGCAAATTAATCCTGGAGCTGGAGGAACAGAAAGCCACGATTGGGCAGAAATGCTCATGCGAATGTATATTCGATGGGGCGAACGTCATAACTACAAAGTTAAAGAAGTCAATTACCAACCTGGCGATACAGCAGGTATAAAGACTGTTACGTTAGAATTTAATGGTGAATTTGCTTATGGATACCTAAAAAGTGAGAATGGAGTTCATCGTTTGGTGAGACTTTCTCCGTTCGATTCAAATAATCGCAGGCACACTTCATTTGCATCTGTTTTTGTAGCTCCTGTAGTAGATGATACAATCGAAATACATATTAATCCAGGAGATATTAGCTGGGATACTTTTCGCTCGAGTGGTGCCGGTGGTCAACATGTCAATAAGGTGGAAACAGCAGTTCGTTTGCATCATGAACCAACCGGAATAGTCATTGAAAATCAAGAAACTCGCTCTCAACTGAAAAATAAAGAAAATGCAATGCGGATGTTAAAATCTCAACTTTATGAATTAGAACTTAGAAAGCAAATGGATGAACGAGCCAAAGTGGAAGGTGAAAAGAAAAAAATTGAATGGGGTTCGCAAATAAGAAATTATGTTTTACATCCATACAAATTAATTAAAGATGTGCGAACCGGATTTGAAATGGGTAATACACAAGATGTTTTAGATGGGAATCTGGATGGTTTTATCAAAGCGTTTCTAATGGAATATGGAGATCAATAAAATACGTTTTCTTCTCTTCTAGTTATAATTTTAAATTACCAAGGAACATTACATTAAACAGATTATGAAAAAACAATTAATAATATATTTCGGACTTTCAATATTATTTTTAGGATCCTGCTCTGATTATAAGCAAGCAGAATCAACTATTAATGAGGAAGATATGACCAAAATTGTGAAGGAATTTTCTTCTGATGAATTTCTTGGAAGAAAGCCTTTCACCTTAGGAGAAGAAAAAACGGTAGAATATCTTGAAAGAGAATACAAAAGAATAGGATTAGAACCCGCTAATAATGGAAGTTATATTCAAGAAGTACCCATGGTGGAAGTAACAAACATTCCTGATAAAAGGATGAAAATAAGTATGTATAATGCTTCCATTGAAATCAGTTATAAAGATGATTTTGTTGCTTTTTCAAAACAACTTAAAGACGAAATATCAGTGAGAAATTCAGACATGATATTTGCAGGTTATGGAATTGTTGCTCCTGAGTATAATTGGAATGATTATTCCGGTATTGATGTGAAAGGCAAAACGGTTGTTGTTTTAGTTAATGATCCAGGATTTGGAACTGAAAACAAGAATTTCTTTAAAGGAAACGAAATGACTTATTACGGTCGTTGGACATATAAGTTTGAAGAGGCTGCGCGGCAAGGTGCAAAAGCAATCCTTATAATTCATGAGTCTGAACCAGCTGGTTATCCGTGGAATGTAGTTTTAAATGGGGCTATTATTCCAAAGCTATATTTACAACCTGAAGATGACTATTTATCTGAATGTGCTATTGAAGGTTGGTTAACTCTTAATGCTGCACAAGAATTGTTTTCATTAGCAGGATTTGATTTAAATGAATTAAAAGAAAAAGCAAAGTCTCGAGAGTTTAAAGCTTTCAGAATGAGGTCTCGAATGAGTTTAGCAATACAAAGCAATCACAAGTTTGCTAAGTCTAAAAATGTAATTGGAATAATCCCCGGTAAAGAAAGAAAAGATGAAGTGATTATTTACTCATCTCATTGGGATCACTTAGGTATTGGAGCTCCATTAAATGGAGATTCTATATATAACGGAGCAGTAGATAACGGAACAACAACAGCATGGATGTTAGAAATTGCAGAAGCATTTAAGAGCCTTCGAAAACAGCCATCACGAACCATTATGTTTTTATCTCCAACAGCTGAAGAACAAGGATTGTTAGGATCGTATTACTATGCAACACATCCGATTTTTCCATTAAATAAAACGGTCGCTAATATCAACAATGATCTGATGCTTCCTTATGGGCCATACAAGGATATTATGATAACCGGATATGGACAATCTGAATTAGAAGATTATGTATTAAAATATGCTGAAAAATATGACAGATATGTACTTCCTGATCCGAACCCTCATACCGGTATGTATTATCGCGCTGATCATTTTAGTTTTGCAAGAGTTGGTGTACCTGCACTTTTTGCTCGCGGAAACTGTGATCAAAGAGAATTTGGTAAAGAATGGGCTTTAAAAAAGGAAAAAGAATGGATTAAAAACAACTATCATAAACCTACAGATCAGTACGATCATGCAACATGGACATTTTTAGGTGTTGTTGAGGATGCTCAAATCATGTTTCGAATTGGATATGAATTAAGCAAAGAATCAACATTTCCTCAGTGGAAGGAAGGATCAGAATTTAAAGAAATAAGAGAAAAGCAAATGCTAAATAACTAAATACATTGAATATAGGATGATATATTCTTACAATTAATTGCCTGGAAATATCATTCTATTTTTTCAAAAACTGCAGTAAGCTTTTTGTTTTTATCAATACGAATAGAACATTCTCTATCGTAATCTCCACCTTTCCATTTTACAAATTTATATCCTTCGTTGGGTATTGCCACCAACCTAATAGGAACATCGGTAAAGACATATCCATCAAAAGCACCATTATTAAGCGTGTATCCCATTAAAGATATTTTTCCAGCCCTTTGATCGCTAACGTCAAGCTTGAAACTAACGGTATCTTTTAGGTTAAAATAATCCATGGTCTTTTTTCGCAAATCACTTGGTCGACTCTCGATATATCTCGTAATAAATTCAATATTAGCCTCCCATTCCATTTTGGATGCAGCTGTTGCAAAATAAGGCACTACGGTGTGTTTTATACCTCCCCATTTTTCATGATTCATAGTAATTTCCGGCTCAATATTTCTTTTGAGACTATCCATAACATGAAATACATGATCTGAATCAAATACCGTGTGAACATAAATCGCCATTCGTTGTATAAATTCATTCTTAAATTCTTCATTTTCGAATAAATTTCTTATTAAATAATTTGACCAAGCTGGTGTTTTATAAAAATCTGAGTTAACAGCAAACATTTTTTCTATCATGCTATACTCAGTATATTCATCGCTTTTTCTAAATGACAATTCAGTATCATATAGAATCCAACGCCATTTCCCTAATGGGCTTTGATCTTTCCATAGCTTCAAATTATTTTGTGGCCAGTCTCCGTTACCAATGTATATCTGGGTTATCAAATAATTGGTAAGTTCATCAATATCGATCCACTTTTTTAATGTATCATAATTTTCTTTAACTGACAGTTTGTTATGATTAATAAACTCGATCATTTTATTGTACTCATCCAAGCTGCCATAGCTTGCTTCCGGTTTCTCAACCATATTGTCAAATTCGACGATATCAAAATCTTCAGAAATTCCTGGATACTTATTTTTTATGTAATACTCGTTTACCTTTTCTCGTATATTATGTATTCCCCAATATTTACCATTTAAAAAGACAATTGCTGGTCGGTATAACTGCGCATCAATATCAATTTTAGCCATAACCAGAGTATGAACAAGGCCATCTAAAAACATTGTCATTCCCCAATCGTTCCCTCCATTCCGAAGAAGAAAAGTTTTCATCGTATCGGGGGATTGCTCTCCAAATAATTTGTAAGTTATTGATGAGGTACCATATTTCTCTCTTGCAAAGATAGCCAGTGATTTTTGTGCAAAATTTCTTGTGGATCTTCCATGAATTCTTACACCGGCATCGATATTGAAACCAGAATTACCATCAATGTCGAAATACTCAACATTCACTGGTCTTTCCCATGATTGAAAATAGTTTGCTGATTTCCAATCACTATCAACGTAATTAACACCTTTAACATAAATACCAATATTTTGATCCCAAAGGTAAATTGGATCAACAGCAAGAGAAATTGTCGGAAGAGTAAAAGACTCACTAATTATGAAAGTTTGAGTATTAACTTTACTTGGTAATTTATCTTTGGAATAGGTTCGTGCGCGAATAACTGAGCTTTCTTTAATTTCAATGGGCTCCCAATATTCTTTGGATTGCTGGGTTGGCAGAGACCCATCCATAGTGTAAAATATTTTTTCGCTATCATCGGTACAGGTAATTTTCAGTTTTAACAATTTTTGGTAAAATCCTGAACTCAACGAAAAAATAGGTTTTTTTGAAAAATCTAATGTATTATTGCCAGACAGTGGATTTATTTTGTTAGGCGTAACCTCATGAAAATAATTCCATTGATTTGGTGATCCTGAACATCTTCCATAAGATATATCCGGCGATTGTTGTGGATATTTAATTGAATCTATCAGTTCCAGATTTCCATTAAAGAGATAAATAGTTTCTCCATCAATATCCAGTTTAAAATTTAAGTGATTCGAAGAGTTAATGCCATCAGCCCAAAACAACTTATAACCGTTGGGAGCAATTGATACATAGAACGGAATTGCCCATTTGTTTGGTTTTTCTATATCATCTGAAAGAAACCAATTTCCCAAGGATATTTCCCTGTCACTATTATTATAAAGCTCAATCCAATCACAAAAGTTTTTAGATTTATCATCAAGGTTGGTAGAGGTATTTGAAGCTAAAACCTCATTGATAACAATTTGCGCATTTATAGGAAAGGCGATTCCCATAAGAAAAGCAATTATAATTACTTGTTTTAAAAGAAAGGCTTTCATAGATAGTCTTTTATTAATCATTCAACAATGCCTGCCTAGTTCGAGCCAAACATTTTTAAACTTTGGTTATTAGTAATTTGTAATATTCTTTCTTAATAAATAATTAAGAATATGAATTGTACTAAAACAAGTTATTGCATGCCGTATAACTATGTTAAGGTACTATTTTTGTGGTTCATTGCTTTTAATGTTCAATGAACTTATATCTTTAACTTCTGTTTTGCCTTTAATTTCTATTTTAAAATTAAAAAGTAATTATAGCATCAATTTTATTACTCTGCAACTTTTGGCCTATCCAATTTTTCTGAAAACAGCTGTGAGCTTCTTATTGCTTTTAAGACTTATATTCTCATTCTTATTTTCGGAGTCTAATCCTTTCCACTTTACAAACTCATAACCATCGTATGGTATTGCTTCTATTCGAATTGGAGTGTCTATAAAAATATTGCCATCAAAATAGTCTTTATTAAGAGTATATCCCATTAAAGATATACGGCCAGTGTTTGAATCACAAACTTTTATATTTAGATTTACCGTCCCTTTCAAATTAAAATAATCGATCATGTTTTTTTGAATCACACCTGGTCTGTTTTCAATAAACTCCATAATATATTTAATGTTGGCTTCCCATTCAGCGTGGCTAGAGCAGGTCCTTAAACAGGGATAGGTCTTTTGCTTTATTCCACCCCATTTTTCATGATTCCTTTCGATTTCTGGTTCTATATTTTTTTTCAAACTATCTAATACATTCAATACATGATCTGAGTCAAAAACAGTATTCAAATATACTGCCATTTTCTGAATAAATTCCGCCTTAAACTCTTCATTTTCAAATAATTTTCTGATTAATAGGTTAGAACAAGGAGGCGTTTCAGTATAGTATTCATTGTTCTCTGCGAGCATATGCTTTAAGATATTGAATTCCGTAAATTGGGAACTTTCTTTGAAAGATAGTTCGGTATCATACAAAATCCAACGCCACAAACTAGACTCAGATTTATCTTTCCAAAATTTCATGTTGCTTTGAGGCCAGTCTCCATTTTTGATATATACTTGAGTTGCCAGATAATTAATAAACTCATTAATATCAATCCATTTTCTAACGCTATCATAATTTTCCTTTACTGAAAGTTGATTGTTTTCTATAAATTCAATCATTTTATTATATTGATCGCTAGTACCAGAGCATACCTCTAGTTTTCTTGTTAATCCATTGGTCTCAATAATATCGAGTCGCAATGAATCATTTTTGTATTTAGATTTGATATAATCTTCGTTTATTTTTTCCCTAATATTATGAATTCCCCAATATTCTCCATTTAAAAATACAATTGCTGGTTGATACCGTTGAGCATCAATATCAATTTTATCCATAACCAAGGTATGAACAAGCCCATCAAGAATCATCGTCATCCCCCAATCGTTCCCTCCATTCCGCAGAAGAAATGATTTAATTTTATCAGGTGATTCTTCTCCAAACATATCATATGATATTTCAGATGAACCATATTTTTCTCTCATAAAAATTGCTAATGACTTTTGTTCATAATTTCTACTAGATCTCCCATGAATTCTAACCCCGGCATTCACATTAAACCCTGAATCTCCATTAATATCAAAGTATTCTAGGTTAATAGGCCTCTCCCAAGTTTGAAAATAATTTGCTGGATCCCATAAATCAGAAAACTCCGTCAATTCCCACTTTACTTCTGAGCACCCTAAACCTTTAACATAAATTCCAATGTTTGGATCCCATAAATAATGAGGATCAATAGCAAGAGAAACTACAGGTAAATGAAAAGATTCATTAATTAAGTAAGTTTGGGTAATGATTTTGCTAGGCAATTTATTTAGAGAATAGGTTCTTGCTCTAACAACAGTATTATTCGTAATTTCAATAGCTTGCATATATTGACTTGATGCCAGTGTTGGTTTTGAGCCATCAAGCGTATAATATATTTTCCCTCCATCGTCAGAAACAGTGATCTCCAATTTTAAAGATTCTTTATATGATCCTGATTTCAAAGAAAATATAGGTTCATTAGAAAAGTCCAGTTGTTTAATGCCATATACAGGATTAATTTTCAGAGGTGTAGCTTCATGAAAAAAGGTAAATTGATCTATAGAGCCAGCTACACGCCCGTATGAAATATCGGCTCTTTGCGTTGGGTATATAATGGAGTCTACTAAAATGGTGTCTTTATCAAAAAGATAAATTGCTCCTGCGGAGGAATTTAGTTTAAAGTTCGTATGATTGGAAATATTAAGATCATCAAGCCAAAATAATTTGAATCCTTCGGGGGCTATCGACATATAAAATGGTATTTTCCATTTTGTTGCTTCTACTTTAGTATCTGTTAAGTACCAGTTCCCAATACAAAATTCCCTTTCACCAGGATTATAGAGTTCAATCCAATCAACAAAGTTCTTCGTTTTATCATCAAGATTAGTAGAAGCATTTGAGGCGAGAATCTCATTAATAACTATCTGAGCAGTACTTGCATAAGCAGCAAACCACAATGAACAAACTAATACAGATCTGATTGCGATTTGTCTCATTTCTAATGGTCTTTTGAAATTAAAAAATCTATTGATGATTGTTCGTTGCAACGGATTTGCTTCCAGGCACGACTTTTGTATTTTTACTACTTCTAATGAGAGATTCTAGTTCAAAAATTACATCTTCTCTTCTTTTAACCAATCGATCGTAGTTACTTTGCATGTCTGCTTTGAGCAATTGCAAACTAGTTTTACCATATTTATCAAACTTTGACATCTTTAGAATCTCTTCTTTGCAATAAAAAGGGTAAAGTTCCTGATATGTTGTTTCAAAAATTTGTTTTAATACTGGTATTGATATTTCATCAATTAAGCCTGCAAGTATTTCAAGGTATTTTATATATGTATAATCGTTAGATATTATTTCATAGTCAAGATCATCTTCTGATGAAAATGCTAACCTATCTCCAAAGTTAATATATCTCAATAGATATCCTTCTCTAGGATAATCATAAAATATATCATCATAATCCCAAGGAATAATTCCAAACTTGATACTATCATGCTCAGCTTTATTGTAAAAGAATACTTCATCAGTATAATCTCCATTTTCAATGAAATAATTAAAAGCCATCCATGTAAAATATTGATCAATATCGAGGACATTGGATAATTCTTCATAAAGATCCTGTCCTTTTTTCTTTAAAATCTCATCATAGATACTTAGAAAAACTTTTTCACATTCTGCTTTCCTGGTTGTATCATCTCCCTTATAATAAGTTTTTTTTACTACGTGCTGGTAATCCCTTCTTAACAAGACATCTGCATTTTCGTGTTTAAATGCATAATTCTTTGGCTTTTGTAACATTAAATAAATGCCCTGACTTTCTCCATTAACTATAACTTCTGAATAAGAATAAAATAAATTGAATATTCCTAGATAATTCATTAGATCAAATGCTACCTTGTTTCTATAATAGTTTTCATCCATTGATAAACTAATAAGATTAAATTTCTTGAACTTAAAAGTGGTTCCATTTTTATTAAGTGATATTTTTTCGTTCAATTTTACACTAAAGCTTTTTCTTTTAAAGGTCATTGAACTTTTGCCTCTTAATTCAATCTCCTTCAAACTTAAGCTATCATTATTTAAGCTTGCCGAACAAGCTGTTATACAGTCCTTTTCAACATTGTCTTTCTTTAACAATTTCTTGTAATCAGATTTAGACATGGTAAAATGAAACACATATTCGATTTTTTTATCACTCTTTTCAAGATCTAGATCTTGAAAGTTACCAGAAGGGTTTGTTGCATTTCCTACTGCCAAGCGTTTTTGCTTCGGAATCACAATCGACTGAGCGAATGCGAAGTTTACGGATAGCGCGAATATTGTGACTAAAATGAGTTGTTTTGAAAAATTTGTCTTCATTCTGGAAACTATTTATGTATCAATAAATAGCTTATGCTTATTTCATGCCAAACACTATAATTCTTTGATTAATTGTTACTTAATCACTGTTATGATGAAATTTGCATAAGAAATTTGCATGAAAACGAACACAAGTTGTTCATAAACGGACAACTATGTAATAGCTACTATCTCAATAAAAAGTAAGGCATTTAATTAGAAAAATGAGGTTTTGTTTTTTTTTAATAAATACTAGGATATCGTACGAAGCGTTTCGATTATTAGATCACATATCTGTATTAATAACTTTATACCCATTAAATAATCTTCCCTTACTATCTCTGGCTAATACTTTTATTAAATGATATCCGGGTGCAAGGTCAGCTGGAAGCTTTGCTTTCCATAAGTGTCCAGTATTAGATATATCATCCATCTGCTTATTGTTTTTAACATTAGAAATAATAAACGGATCTTTTCCTGTGAAATTAATCAAGTTTAATGCTTCTGTGTCACTATCGATAAATACTTGTACTGAATCTGTTGTTTTTCCAACAAACCAGTTTACCCAAATTTCATCATTTATTACATTTACTCTGAATTGATATTCGAAAGGATAATTAATCGGATTAAAAACATAGTTGTACTCTCCACTATTTGAATATAGCTGAAAAAAGCCTTTCGGGCTACCATCCGTGCATGTGGAGAATGGAATGTTGTTTTCATCCACTGGTCCAGACCACCAGGAACCACATACGGCTCCTGCAACTAATCCTTCAAATTCAGCACTATTCTGCCAACCAAGTTCTTCATTATAATCATAAGCCATAATATTATGTAAATGCCCGGATACTGCAAATATCTTTTTATGATTTTCCAAACTTTTGAATACTCTTTGTAGACTCGGTCTGCTCACATAAAAGTTATAAAGTGGTATGTGTGAGAACAACACTATTGTTTTGTCAGATGGAACATGTTTAAGATCATTTTCAAGCCATTTTGTTTGTTCAATAGTTAATCCACCGTAATAATTACCAGGAGCACCAATTTCTTCCCACCATCCCTTATATATTACAGTATTTAAAATAATGTAGTGAAAGCGACCATATTCAAAGGAATAATAATTAGGTCCGTAAACACGCTTGAATGTTTCGTTCGCATAATTGTTACCTGTTGCCCTCAGGTTCATATCATGATTGCCCATAACCCGGTATCCTGGAATCCCCAAAGTTGCACTAACCTGCTTTTCCTTTGGAAGAATTTCAAGCTTATTGTGTGCAATATCACCTAATATCACGTAAAAGTCAGCATTTTTAGCTGCTAAAAACGGTATAATTCCTTCCTTGTAATATATAAGATTTTTATCGTTTCTCATTTGTGGATCACCCATCAGTAAACAAGAATGTTGATCCTCCCCAGGATTCTCATACACAGGAAAATATAAAACCTGAGGTACTATTTCTAAAGGTTCAGAAATTGGATATTTAAGATCTTCTTTTATTTGCTTTGTTTGATATAAAAAATAGAATTCAGGATTGTTATATTTATCCAAATTAAATTGATACGCTTCTGGTTTTGTAACAAAAATGAAATTTCCCTCAATGGGCTTTATTTTAAAATGTCCATTTTCATCAGTTAACACAACCTCTTTTTGATTTGAAATCATAACACCATTCAAACCCTTTTCGTCAGCATCCATCTTTGAGTTACCATTGCTATCAATAAAAACATATCCTTCAATAGTCTGTGCAATCAATGATTCGCTTGACAAAAAAACTAAGATTATACAAAAAGATAATTGTATAAAAACACGTAAAAAATAATGACACATGGTTCAGTACTTAATTAGACGTATGTTCTGCTTCGTAATTTTTGAGTATTTCCTAATATACGAATAATTAATAATTCAACAATCAGAACGATAAAATGTTTTTAGCTGTACCATCTGATGTAATTTAATGTGAGGATCTTATAATTATACCAGGTCGTTTGTAGATTATTTATTGGAAAGTTCGGATTGAAATAATTATTGAAATTCTTCAAAAAGAGTGAAAAGAATTTTTCTACGATATAAAATACAATTATACCTTAATTTAGCATGAATTCTTGTGGAGCATATCGGAATCGAACCGATGACCTCTTGACTGCCAGTCAAACACTCTAGCCAACTGAGCTAATGCCCCCTTAAATAAGATTTTATTTCTTCTTTATTGTACTTTATGGCTATCTAATTAAGCCCAAAAATTAAAATCATGTGAAAATACATTTTTTTATTTAAAATGAAAAGTTATTTTAGCAGCCTCAAAAGAGAAAAAGAATCAAGAATTGTAAAGATTAAAACAAACATTTTTAAGTTTTTTTAACATTTACGGCCTGATTTTAAGAAACATAAGGCAATCTAAGTCGTATAATTTGAGCTTAATATTGATTTGATCTTATTTTTTAACAGTTAAATTTTGAAAAACATTATTATATTATTTATTTTTAGGCATTCAAAAATAAACCAACATGGAAGTTAAAAAAACAGATAAGGCTAATTTAGAGAAGAAAAGAGGCATTTTTCTTCAGTTAGGTTACGTTATCGTTCTTGGGTTAGTTTTGCTAGCTTTTGAATGGGGAACAAGACCGACAGAACTTAACTCATTAGGACAATTGGGTGATCTTGACCTTGAAGAAGAGATTATTCCAATTACTCGTCAACAAAACGAGCCACCTCCACCTCCTCCACCTCCACAAACTACTGAAGTAATTAACATTGTTGAGGATGATGTGGAAATTGAGGATGAGTTAATTCTTGATGATACTGAAGCCGATCAGGACGATATAATTGAAATCGTTGAGTTCGAAGAAGAAGAGGAAGAAGTTAACGAACAAGAAGTATTCTTTGTTGTTGAGGACATGCCTACCTTCCAAGGACAAAGTAGTGACGCTTTCCGTATTTACATCCAGCAAAACCTAAAATACCCAATTATTGCTCAAGAAAATGGTATTAGTGGTAGAGTATTCGTTCAATTTGATGTAAATGCAAAAGGAGAAATCACAAACGTTGTTGTAGTTCGTGGTGTTGATCCATCACTTGATAAAGAAGCAGTTCGAGTTGTTAAATCATCTCCGAAATGGACGCCTGGTAAACAAAGAGGACGGCCTGTAAGAGTTCGATTTACATTCCCTATTGTATTCCAATTACAATAAAATGAAAAAATATTTATAAAAAACCCGCTTAATGGCGGGTTTTTTATTTTATTCTACCTGGGTTTTTATTTATAAAATCTTTCCAACTGTTAAATGATTTGGCAGAAACGGGAACGTTCGATTGATAGAAGTGACACATGGATGCAGCAAGTCCGTCGGTAGCATCTAAATCCTTTGGCAACTCGTTAATTTTTAACAGATTTTTTAACAACATTGCAACCTGCTCTTTTGATGCATTTCCTTGCCCTGTAATTGACATTTTTATTTTTCGAGGAGCATACTCAAATATAGGAATAGATCTGGATAAGGCAGCCGAAATTGCTACTCCCTGAGCTCGACCTAATTTAAGCATGGATTGTACGTTTTTTCCAAAAAATGGAGCTTCCACAGCCATTTCATCAGGATGATACTGCTCAATTAGCGAAAGTACCCTATCAAATATTTTTTTTAGTTTAGTATAATGATCGGTATATTTTTTTAATTCAATAACACCTAAAGCTACTAAATTAGCTTCTTTGCCAATTATCTTAATAATTCCGTAACCCATAATGGTAGTTCCGGGATCAATTCCTAATATGATTTTTTCGTTATCCAATCCTTATCTTATATTGCTCCAATTTCATCCTTAAAATTCCTAATCTCAACTTTTGGACTTCTATAAATTTCTGTGGAAGATTTTAAACTAGAAAAAGTGCCATTCTCAATATGGTATAAAACCTCATCTAAAACAGCCTCTCCTTTACCAAAATTATGTAAAACATCATCTTCAACGTAGCTATCTGCAGCAAGTCCACCGTAATAACCTCCAAAACCATCAGCATTTACTAATTTGAAAGATATCGGAACATAAACCAAATCACTTATTGTACTGCCAAAGGCATACATTCCAACTGGTTTGCCATAAGTGTCATCGCCTACCACATATACATCCATGTATGGATCCAAGCAATTAATGATTGCTTCACTAGCAGATGCAGATGCATGACCAGCAATGAAATAAATCTTATTTAATCTTAATGAAAGTGGATTCTGGTCAAAATTCGTTGTTTGGTTCTGATCCGAACGATCATTATTGTGTTCATATGTAACAAATACCTCCCCATCAGCGTCATCCGGAATAATTAAACTAGCTAAATGAGAAACAATATCCATTTGTCCTCCTCCATTGTATCTCAAATCTATTACTAACTCATCAATTTGTTCAGTTTTAAAATAGGTGAGTACATTATCAAGTTCTGCCTCGGAAGGTCCAATGAAGCTCTTAAACATGAAATAACCAACTTTCTTAGTTCCAACATCTATTATCATCTCACTTAAAACAGTATTCATAGAAACTATTTTTTTTGTAAAATCCTGTGTTACAATTTCTCCTGTTGGAGATTCAAGTTTTATGGTATTTGTATTGCCGACTTCATCCACTCCTAATAAACCACTAACACTAGTAGGATCAATAATAACAGTTCCATTAATTTCTCTAATTATCCATCCGCGCGCTATTCCATAATCATTCAGGTCCGAATCATCAAATAAAAACGTAATTCTAGCATTTCCATCTCCATCAGAAGCATAACCAAATCCATAGCCAACATAAGTTCCTTCATCGTAATATTGAGAAAAGGATTCCTCTGTTGTTATATAACTCCATTTGTCTTTTGGAAGAAACCTCATTCCTTCAAGCAAAGCCTCTGGACTTGAATAATTATCCAGGTCAACGACCGGGATTGAATCTTTCCAGTAATACCATTGATTCATCAAATCATAAAATTCGCTGGTTGTTTCACGATCCGTAGGATATATCTTATCCTTTTCACAAGAAGATGTAAAAACAAGTCCTATAATTAAACTTATAAGAATTCTTCTGTTAATGAAATTCCTTTTCATAGCTTTTCTTTTTCATTTGTTGTACAAAGATTCCTGTAACTATCAAAATTAATCCAAATAATGTGGTAATATAAATTTTTTCATTTAAAATCAACCCTATAAATATTAACGAACAAAATGGAGTTAGGTAAATTAAATTTCCGATTTTATCAGTTCGACCGGCAATCTTTAATGCTTTTAACCAAATAACAAAAGTTATGCCCATTTCAAACAAACCTATATAAATCCCTGCCAACAACCCCTTAAAATTAATAGACCTTAAATCTGAAAAAATAATAGTTGTTGTAAATACAAACAACATGGCAAATAAAAAGTTAAGAAATAATTTTACAATCTCGTCGCGTTCATCACGAACATTGTACAACCAGAATAGTGCCCAAACTATTGATGTGCTTAAGGCGAGAATTAATCCTAATGGATTTGAAAATTCAAAATTTGTAATATTTCCTTGAGATGAAATCAGCACTACGCCAATAAAACTAATGATTAATGCAAATGCGCTCTTTAACTCTAGTTTTTGTTTTAATATTGGAATTGATAAAAGAACTAATGCAATGGGCCACACAAAATTTAAGGCTTGAGCAACTTGCGCCGCTAACATGGAATATGCAATAAATAATATGGTGTAATAAAGAAATGGATTTAAAAATCCAAGAAGCATTGAATGCCTTAAATCCTTTCTCGATTGATTTATCAAAGTATTTAATCGTTTTTGAAATAATAAAACCAAAAACAGAAAGACAATTGCAGTTGAAGTTGCAATAAATAAAAGTTGAAAATAATCAATATACCTTAATCCTATCTTAAAAGCAGATGCCGAGGTTCCCCAGAAAAGTATTGTTAAACCCGCATAAATGTATGCTCTTGTCTGATTTTTCATCTAATTTAAAGAATCCTTAGGTACAGTGTAAAAATGAGAATTTAATTTGATAATGTTTAAATTGGAATCTACTCTTTCTTCTAAAAAATGAATTACTTCATGCAGATCTGATATTTCTTCAATGTATTCTGACTCAGATATATCATTTCCTTGATATTCAGACTTTATCGAATTGATCTGATCTTTTGCAAAATAAATTTCTTGTTGAATGTGAAAAACTATCTCGTTTAATTCGTGCAAGTTTTTCTCTATATATTGGTAAAATCCAATTGTATCAGGTAAGTTTAAGACTTCAATTAAAGAATCTCGTTTTAAACTATCATCAGAAATCATATATAAATTTTCTGATGACTTTTCAAAATTAACTTGTAAAAGGTTAAGCAGGCTATCAGTAATAATATTCAGTTCATCTAATTCAGAAAAATCTTTTTCCATTCTTGTTGAACATGAACAAAAAAATGTGATAGTCATAAAAACCAAAAAATATCTCATTATACATCTATTAATTTGAACTAATAATACGAATTATTTTAGTGATAATAAAACTCTGCATTAAAATAAAAAAGAGTGCTTCTAAAAGCACTCTTTGTAACATTCAATATATGATCTGCTTAATCAATAATATCAAAGCCGGTGTATGGTCTAAGAACTTCAGGAATAACAATTCCTTTATCGGTTTGGTTGTTTTCCAATAAGGCAGCCAGAATTCGTGGCAATGCCAATGCACTTCCATTTAAAGTATGAGCCAATTGAGGCTTCTTCTCTCCTTCTTCTTTATATCTTAGTCTTAATCTGTTAGCTTGGTAAGATTCAAAGTTTGAAACAGAACTTACTTCTAACCATTTTTCCTGTGCGACAGAAAATACTTCAAAATCATATGTTAAAGCAGAAGTAAAGCTAATATCACCACCACAAAGTTTTAATATTCTGTATGGAAGATTCAAAGATTGAACCAAACCTTCTACATGATTAACCATTTCATTTAAGGTATCATAAGACTTTTTAGGATGCTGAAATTGTACGATTTCAACTTTATCAAATTGATGTAAACGGTTTAATCCACGAACATCCTTTCCATATGAGCCGGCTTCACGCCTGAAACATGGGGTATAAGCGGTCATTTTAATTGGGAAATCTTTAGATGATAATATGTCTCCTCTGTAAATATTAGTAACCGGAACTTCTGCAGTTGGAATTAAATAAAAATTATCGGCAGTTACATGATACATTTGGCCTTCTTTATCTGGTAACTGACCTGTACCAAATCCAGAATCTTCGTTAACCATTAAAGGAGGCATAACTTCTGTGTACCCAGCTTCTATAGCTTTGTCTAAAAAATAACTAATCAATGCTCTCTGCATCTTAGCCCCTTTCCCTTTGTAAACTGGAAATCCACTACCAGTGAGTTTATTACCTAATTCAAAATCAATGATGTCATATTTCTTAGCCAAATCCCAATGTGGTATTGCATCTTTTGGTAATTTGGGCATTTCTCCGCCCGATTTTACCTCAACATTATCATTTTCTCCTTTACCGGCAGGTACAGATTCATGAGGTAGATTAGGGATTTGAACCAGTGCTTCGTTTAATTTCTTCTCAATAGCAGATAATTCATCGCTTTGGTTCTTTACCAAATCTTTTAATTCAGTGTTTTTTTCTTTGAGTTGATTTGCTTGTTCAGCCTTTCCACTTTTAAATAATACACCTATTTCCTTCGACATCTTATTAAGTTCTGCTTGATTATTATCCATGCTACTCTGAGTCGACCTACGTTTCTCGTCTAAACCTAAAATTTGATTTACGAGTTCTTCAGCATTGAAGTTTTTAATCTTAAGTTTCTTTATTACTAAATCTTTGTTCTCCTGGATAAATTTTAATGTCAGCATACTATGAAAATGAATAGTTTATAAATAGAAAATCTCCTGAATTTTACTACATAATAGCAAAATCAGGAGATTCAAAATTACGTAAAATTCTTTATTCTTCGAAAGGAACAACCGAAACAAACGATTTATTCCCTTGTTTTTTTCTAAATTCTATTTTACCATCAATCAAAGCAAATAATGTGTGATCTTTTCCCATACCCACATTTTCGCCCGGATAATGTTTCGTTCCTCTTTGACGAACAATGATATTTCCAGCCTTAGCGGCTTGTCCGCCATAAAGCTTAACACCTAATCGTTTACTTTCCGATTCGCGACCGTTACGTGAACTACCTGCTCCTTTCTTATGTGCCATATCTTAAAATATTTTAAATTATGCAGTAATAATTTCTTGAACTTGAATTTGAGTAAATTGCTGACGGTGTCCGTTCAACTTTTTATACCCTTTTCTTCTTTTCTTTTTGAAAACAAGCACCTTGTCACCTTTTTGGTGAGCTAATATCTTAGCGGAAATTTTTGCAGCCTTCACGGTAGGTTTTCCGACTTTTACCTTTCCGTCATCATCTAACAACAGCACTTTATCGAACTCTACAGTTGATCCTTCTTCTCCTTCTAAATGGTGAACAAAAATCTTACTGTCTTTTTCAACTTTAAACTGTTGGCCTGCTATCTCTACAATTGCGTACATCTATTAAATTTTTAACAGTTTTTTATACATTTTTTGGGAATGCAAAAATATAAAAGTTTATCTGATTCACAAACATTTAATTGCATTATTTTCGAATCAGACGGTTTTACATTTATAATCAGATGCAAATATATGATAAAATCCAGATCACAATCACTAATTCATAAATAATATTTATATTAAACTTACATTTTATAAAGATTCAAAATTTATTTAATGATAAAATATTGAATACCTTTGTAACATTAAAATCATTTATAAGATGGCTGTTAGATTTTTACATACTCCGAAAAATAAACAATTTAACTTTAAGCCTCGGTATTATAACGAGGAAAAAGAAGAATTAGAAAAACGCGTTCAAAAAATAAAACGTGAATTAGGAGTTGAAGACGAAGATACTGCAAAACCTTACTCGCCTAATATTAAAGGACAAATGAGAGGTTATTTCAAAAAGAATGTCGAATTAAGACGAAAATCAACTGTTCGGCTTGTTATTATTTTACTAATTTTATTTGTTGCAGCTTATTTTCTTCTATACTTCTAAACTAATTTTTGAATGTCGGATATTATTCAACTTTTACCAGATTCTGTTGCAAATCAGATTGCTGCCGGAGAAGTTATCCAGCGACCAGCATCAGTTGTAAAGGAGCTAACTGAAAACGCAGTAGATGCTAAGGCTGATTCAATTACTATTAATATTAAAGACGCAGGAAGAACATTAATTCAAGTAATAGATAATGGTATTGGAATGTCTGATACAGATGCAAGGCTTTCATTTGAAAGGCATTCAACTTCTAAGATAAAAAATGCAGATGATTTATTTGCCATATCAACCATGGGTTTCCGTGGAGAAGCATTGGCTTCTATAGCAGCCATTTCTCATGTTGAATTAAAATCAAGGCAGAATGAGTCGGAATTGGGAACACAAATTCAGATTGAAGGTTCTAAAGTATTAAGTCAGGAACCAACGAGTTGTGCTAAGGGTACCAATTTTTCGATAAAAAATCTTTTCTATAATGTTCCTGCACGGCGAAAGTTTTTAAAGTCTAACACCACGGAGTTTGGTCATATATTAGCTGAGTTCCAGAGAATTGCTTTGGCTAATCCGGAGTTGGAATTCAAATTATATCATAACGATTCAGAAATATTTATTCTCCCCAAAGGAAATGTGAGACAACGCGTTGTATCCATTTTTGGAAAAAGAATAAACCAGAACCTGATTACGATTGAAAGCAACACAAGTATTATAAAGATCAGAGGCTTTATAGGTAAACCCGAGTGCGCAAGAAAGAAATCGGGTGAGCAGTTTTTCTTTATTAACCGAAGATACATGCGCAGTGCATACTTTAATAAAGCAATCATCAAAGCTTATGAACAAATTCTTCAGCCTGAAACAGTTCCCGCTTACTTTCTATATTTAGAGGCCGAACCATCAACCATTGATGTAAATATTCATCCAACTAAAACGGAGATAAAGTTTGAAGATCAACAAGCCATATGGCAAATTTTACATTCGGCAGTAAAACAAGCTTTAGGAAAAAATAATATTGTTCCTTCTATAGACTTTGATCAAGAACAAGGCTTTGATATTCCTGTTCTATCCAAAGATACTGAAATTAAGAAGCCTCGAATTGATATTGATCCAACATTCAATCCTTTCGAAAAGAATAAGTCATTTCAAAAAAACCCAAAAAGCTCTGCGATTTCTCTGGAAAAAGAAAATCTTGACAATTGGGATAAGTTATATGATGGATTTGAAAAAGAACCTCAACAACAAAATGATTTTTCCTTTGTTTCAAACGAAAACAACCAACAATCCATCATAGACCCTGATATTAGCGATAAATACTTTCATTTTAAAAACAAATATATTCTGACTCATGTTAAATCTGGATTAATGATTATTGACCAGAAAAGAGCACATGAACGAATTCTTTTTGAAAAGTTTCTGCAATCACTTTCAGAACAATCTATAGTTTCGCAAAAATCATTGTATCCAAAAACGATTGAACTGGATGCTAAAGATCATGCTTTATTAATGGAAATTAAAAGTGACTTACAGAATCTTGGTTTTGATATTGACGATTTTGGAGGAAATTCAATTGTTGTAAACGGAATGCCAGTTGACTCAAGCAACCAGGAACCGGAACAAATAATTGACAAATTTTTAAATGAATATATTTCTGGAGAAGTTGATGCCAAAATCCAAGCCAAAGAAAAAATTGCCAAATCATTAGCAAAAGCTTCAGCTATTAGCAGTAATCAAAAATTAACCTTTGAAGAAATGCGTGAAATGGTCGACCTGTTATTTGCCTGCCAAAATCCGAATTATTCTCCTTTTGGCAAATTAATTGTAAGCATAATTAAAACAGATGAGCTTGACAAACGTTTTAACTAGATAGAATTTAAATTTGTTGATATGAATAATATAAGATTTAGTGATATTCCACCGGTTGTAAAAAACCTTATTTTAATTAATATTATTATGCTACTGGCAACCTGGGTTTTAGAAAATGCCTTTGGAATCCGATTAAGCCAGGTTTTAGGATTGCATTATTTTAAATCCGAGTATTTTAGACCCTATCAAATTGTCACACACATGTTTATGCATGGTGGATTAATGCACCTATTGTTTAATATGTTTGCATTATGGATGTTAGGTAGAGTATTAGAAACTGTTTGGGGAAGTAAGCGATTCTTTATTTATTTTATTGTTACAGGTCTAGGTGCCGCCGCTTTGCACACTTTTGTAATTCATTTGCAAATGACAAGTATATTGAACGATATTAAAGCTTTCACGAATACTCCCTCACCTGAAGCTTTAGCTTTTCTTGTAAAAGATCATTTCCCAGAATATTATTCTCAGGTTTACAGTAATCTTTTAGCCGGCTGGTATGATAGCCCTGAGTCTCCGCAGTACATTACAATGTCGCAACAGTATTTAAAAGAATTACTCGATTTTAAAATGAATATACCAACAGTTGGTGCATCAGGCGCAGTATTTGGAGTCCTTTTAGCCTTCGGCATGCTTTTTCCTAACACACAACTCATGCTATTATTCCCACCAATTCCGATAAAAGCAAAATATTTTGTTATTTTTTATGGAGGTTTGGAGCTCTGGCTGGGATTGACCCAACCCGGAAGCAATATTGCTCACTTTGCCCATTTAGGTGGCATGTTATTTGGTTTTATCTTAATTAAATTATGGAGTGGCAACAGAACCAAATTTTATTAAACATTTGCTATTCACTTGATTTACTTTAAACTACTAAAACCAAACATGAATATAATTGACGAAATAAAAGGTTCATTTAAAAGCGGAAGCTCCTTAACTAAGCTTATTTATATCAATTTAGCTGTCTTTTTGGCAGTTAAATTATTGGGCGTATTTACAGAACTTTTTCAACTGAGTTATCATTTTTATCCTGTTTATTGGCTAGCTGTTACTGCCGATTTATCAAGTTTGATTTATAAACCATGGACACTATTTACTTATATGTTCGTGCATGAAGGTTTTATTCATATCTTATTTAATATGCTATGGTTTTATTGGTTTGGACAAATGTTTTTACACCATTTTAGTGAAAAGAAACTTGTTAGTTTATATTTATTAGGAGGATTAGCAGGTGCATTCATATATATCTTGGCCTTTAATGCCTTTTCAATATACAATCCAACTATACCTATGATTGGCGCATCTGCATCGGTTATTGCTATTGTTGTTGCAATCTCATTCTATATTCCAGATCATCAAATCAATTTGATGTTTATTGGCCCAGTCAAACTTAAATACATAGCAATAGTTACCATCATCCTTGATGTTTTAAGTATTACATCATCCAATGCCGGAGGTCATATTGCTCATTTAGGTGGAGCCTTATTCGGATTTTTATATATTTCACAAATGAAAAAAGGAAAAAATATTGCCAGAGGCTTCGATGTATTTATGGATAAGATATTTTCTTTATTTAAGCGTAGAGAAAAATTTAAGGTTACTTACAAACGACCTATGTCGGATATGGAGAGAGATATAGAGTACAACAAAACACAGAAGGCTAAGCAAGAAGATATTGATAAAATTCTGGATAAAATTGCTAAATCCGGTTATGACAGCCTGTCAAAAAAAGAAAAGGAAATACTTTTTAAAAGCACCAAATAAAAAGTTGTTAATTAAATTCTCTCTGTCCATTTGAAATATTCGTTCTTTAAGTTTAATTTAGATT
>PKTC01000057.1:0-16640 GCA_002869305.1 Marinilabiliales bacterium | reverse complement strand
AATTTAGATTCTAGAATCGAAGCATATTTGAATTGAAAGCACTTTTCTACACTATTCTTAAGTATCTGAATTTTATATTTGTCGGAGCTTTATTATTATCGTATTTGTCGATTTATGTAAGCCCTGAGAAAATATGGTTTCTAGCTTTCTTTGGTTTAGCATATCCTTTCTTACTTATTGTTAATTTTTTATATATCTTTTTTTGGGCATATAAAAAAAGAAGACTGTTTATTCTCTCAATTTTAGCCATACTATTAGGATGGAATTACATTGGGACGTACATCCAGATTCCTGTAAAAAGAGATAAGCAAGAATCTGAAGTATCTGAACAAAAATTTAAAATATTATCTTACAACGTGCGTTTATTCGATTTATATGAGTGGAACGAAAAGGAAAATACTCAAGGAGAAATCTTTGACTTTATAAATTCTGGAAATTTTGATATAATCTGTTTTCAGGAATTTTTTACTAAGAACACTGGAGGACTAACAAAACAAAAAATACAAGAGAAATTGTCTGATAAGTTTCATGAACATGTAGATTACACCATCGAGAACAAAAACTACAATTATGGAATTGCGACCTATAGTAGATACCCAATTGTAAATCGAGGAGTAATTAATTTTAACAATTCTTCGAATTCAAGTATTTATACTGATGTTTTAATTAATAAAGATACCGTTCGCATTTTCAATAATCATCTTCAATCTATCCGATTTAATAAAAACAATTACTCATTTATTACCAACAGTAAAGCTCTAAAAGAAGATGAGAAATTACGAGAAATAAAAGATATTTCTTTCAGGTTACGTGATGCTTTTATAAAAAGAGCAAGTCAGGCCAATATACTTGCCAAGCACATTAAAAGTTCTCCATACCCCGTAATTGTTTGTGGTGATTTTAATGATGTTCCCGTTAGTTATACTTATCGGACAATGAGAAAAAACCTAAATGATTCATTTATTGAAGCTGGAAAAGGAATAGGAACTACATACACGGGCAAATTTCCTTCGTTTAGAATTGATTTTATTTTTCACAGTAGGGATATACGATGCACAGAATTTGACATTCCTGATATCCGTTTGTCAGACCACTACCCTGTAACTAGCTCTTTTATTTTAGAAAGGTAAATTATTTAAATCCACATTACCTCCTGAAACAATTAATCCAATCTTTTTACCTTTAAAAAGATATTTATTTTCAATAATAGCCGCTAAAGGAACTGCAGCAGATGGTTCAACAATAATTTTCATTCGCTCCCAAATCATCCTCATAGCCTCAACAATTGTTTCTTCCCTAGCGGTTAAAATGTCATCAAGGTTTTCTCGAATGATTTGAAAAGTTAATGGACTTAATGACGTAAGTAATCCGTCAGCTATAGTATTAGGAGGACCTGCTGGAATAAAAACACCTTGTTTAAATGAGCGAAATGCATCATCTGCATTTAACGGCTCTGCTCCATAGACCTTTATTTCTGGGTTTATTGATTTTGCTGAAATTACCGTTCCACTCATTAAGCCTCCCCCTCCTATTGGTGCAATAATGACATCTAAATCAGGAACTTCCTCCAAAAGCTCTTTAGCCGAAGTACCCTGACCACAAATCACATTAAAATTATCATACGGATGAATAAATGTCGCCCCAGTTTTACTCTGAACAATTCTTAGTGTTTCTTCTCTGGCTTGCAGAGTTGGTTCACAAAAAGTAATTTTTGCACCATACCCCTCAACAGCTTTTTTCTTAATTTCAGGAGCACTGGTAGGCATTACAATGTGAGCAGGCACTCCCAATTGCTTTGCCGCTAGACTTAGCGCTGCTGCATGATTTCCGGATGAGTGTGTAGTAACCCCTTTTTCAACTTCTTTTTTATCCAATAAACGCACAGCATTAGTTGCTCCGCGAAATTTGAAAGCACCAACTTTCTGAAAATTTTCACATTTAAATGATAAATTAATATTGAGAATTTCATTGATACTATTAGATGATAAGACAGGAGTTTTATGAATAAATGATTTTATTCTGTTATGAGCATCCTGAATATCTGAAAATTGAGGAATTATAGTGGACATAATGTACTTTTTTTCAAAGTAAATGAATTATTCGCTTTTTAAAGAATCTTCATCCCTTTTTTTATAGGTTTTAAACTTCGAAAGGATTTCTGAATAAAGTTTGTATTCATCAATGCTTAAGATATATTCATCTTTAAAGTCACAGTAGTCCATGAAATGATACGCCTGTTCTCCACTAAGTCCAGTAAGATTACGAATGATGTGTTCATTATATCGTTCTCTAATCTTGTCTTTTACTTTTCCCTCCTTCGATAATTCTAAATACTTTTTTTTATCCTTGGCATCTTTACTAAACAAAACGTAAATAAGCGAAGCAGTGCTAGTAACTCTAGGCTCAATAAACAATGGTTGAGGCTCAACGTATTTAAATAACTTTTCAAATTCTGGATTTATGCCTAAATCTGGTAGTTCAAGATCTAAAACCTTTTGTTCAAATTGTTTATATGTTCCTAGATATGAGATTGAGACTTCAGGAATTTCGTAATATCGACTTTGAAGTTTTATTGAAACTAAAGAATCCTTTACAAAACCTCGTACTTTGTATTCGTTAAAATCAAAACCTATTGCAGAAACGTTTAAAGAATCATCGGGTTTAACCCAAATACCAAAATAACCTAAAGTATCAGCAACTACACCCCATTGCTGAGTAGTATTTATAATATGAGCAAGCGCCACAGGATAATTACCTTGCTTACTAATTACGCGTCCAGATAAGTAATATAGACTGTCTACTTTTTGTCCATAACCTGCAGAGATTATAATACAAAATAAGACACTACTTAAAAGTTTTTTACACAAGTTTGGTATCAAATTCAAAAGTTTAAATACAAATATAAGTGATCAATTCCTGACACCCTGCAGAGTTTAACAATCTTTAACTTTCTCTAATTTATTTAAACATTCGTTTGTAAGAAAAAGTATGTCCAGTCCAGAATCTTTTTTGCATTCTTTTTTTTGGTTATCTTCGCACTCTGTATATTGATGAAATCTTAGTTTGCATATGTTTTCAGATTATAAAAAAACAATTGAGTCGGCCTGGGAAAATAGAGAATTACTAAAAGATAAATCAACCCAAAATTCGATTCGCGAAGTTATTGAACTTTTAGATAAAGGGAAAGTTAGAGTTGCCGAGCCATCATCAAGAGGATGGCAAGTAAATGAATGGATTAAAAAAGCGGTTATTTTGTATTTCCCAATTCAGAAAATGAAAGTTATTAAAGTTGGCCCCTTTGAATTTCACGATAAAATTGATTTAAAATCTGGATATGATGAGCTTGGTGTTCGGGTTGTACCTCATGCAATAGCCCGTCATGGATCTTTCGTTGCAAAAGATGTAATTATGATGCCCTCATACGTAAATATTGGAGCATATGTTGATTCTGGAACCATGGTAGATACCTGGGCAACGGTAGGTTCTTGTGCACAGATTGGTAAAAATGTTCATCTTAGCGGTGGTGTTGGTATCGGCGGAGTTCTAGAACCTGTGCAAGCCGCTCCAGTTATTATTGAAGATGACTGCTTTATTGGTTCGCGATGCATAATTGTTGAAGGGGTGTATATTGAAAAAGAAGCAGTCCTTGGCGCAAATGTGGTGATTACCAAATCAACTAAAATTATTGATGTCTCAGGCTCCGAACCTATTGAATATAAGGGACATATTCCTGCCAGATCTGTTGTAATACCTGGCACACAAACAAAGAAATTTAATGCTGGCGAATACCAAGTTCCATGTGCATTAATTATTGGGAAAAGAAAAGAATCAACCAATCTTAAAACTTCGCTTAATGATGCTTTAAGAGAATATAATGTTGCTGTATAATACATGGTTAAATTTCTGATCATACAAACTGCATTTATTGGTGATGTAATTCTTGCAACTCCGGTTATTGAAAAATTACATAAATTCTATCCTGATTCACAAATTGATTTCTTATTAAGAAAAGGAAACGAAAATCTTTTAAAAAATCATCCTCATGTTTCCAATCTTTTAATTTGGGATAAGAATAAAGAAAAAAGGAAAAATCTGTTTCGAATTATTAAGTTAATTCGAAGTAAAGATTACGATTATGTAATTAACCTTCAGCGTTTTGCTTCAACTGGTATCATCACCGCCTTTTCAAAGGGAAAAATAAAAGTTGGTTTTAATAAAAATCCCTTATCATTCCTTTTTACACGAAGAATTAAGCATGAAATTGGAAATGGAAAACATGAAGTTGAAAGAAACATTGAAACGATAACAGAAATTACTGATCAAAGCCTTTCCAAGCCTAAACTATATCCATCAGAAGAAGATTATCAAATGGTATCTGAATATAAGATGCGACCATATATATGTATGGCTCCTACTTCCGTTTGGTTTACTAAACAATTTCCACAAAATAAATGGGTGGAATTAATTAATCGGTTAGATTCTAAATATCATGTTTATTTAGTTGGTGGTCCTGATGATAAAGAATCCTGTGAGAAAATAATTTCAGACAGTGATAAAAATAATATAACTAATCTTTGTGGAAAATTAAGCTTGCTGCAGACCTCAGCTTTGATGTCGAATGCTTCGATGAATTTTGTGAATGATTCTGCCCCAATGCATATGGCATCATCCATGAATGCTCCAACAACTGCAATATTTTGTTCAACAATTCCTAAATTTGGATTTGGACCTTTATCCGATAATGCAAAAATTATTGAAACTGAAGAGAATTTGAATTGTCGTCCTTGTGGATTACACGGATTTAAAGAATGCCCTAAAGGTCACTTTAAATGTGCTAACACAATAGAAATTGAAAAACTTATCTTTTAAAACATGAAAAAAATATCTGCAACTATCATCACATTTAACGAAGAAAAAAACATTGAGCGATGTTTAGAATCTTTGCAAGGTATTGTTGATGAAATAATTGTTGTAGATTCTTTTTCAACAGATGGCACTAAAGAAATTTGTTTAAAACACCAGGTAAATTTCTTCGAAAGAACTTTTATTGATTATTCAGAGCAAAAGAATTGGGCTCTTGAACAAACCAAATATTCCATTATTTTATCCATAGATGCTGATGAAGTTTTGAGCGAGGAACTTAAGTCAAATATTTTAAAAGTGAAAAATAATTGGAAAGCTGATGCATACACCTTTAAAAGAATGACGAATTATTGTGGGAGATGGATCAGGCATTCTGGTTGGTATCCTGATTCGCAATTACGTCTTTGGGATAAAGAAAAAGGCAAATGGGATGGAAATAAAATTCACGAAAAAGTACAATTGGTAAGCAATTCAACGATAAGCAAATTGAAAGGTAATTTATTGCATTATTCATTTTATAGCATTCAACAACACATTGATCAAATAAATAAATTTTCAGAACTAAAAGCAGATCAGTTATTTCAAAAAGGCAAAAAGACCAATGGATTCAAGATTATCTTTAGTCCATTGTTTAAATTTATTAAACATTATATCTTCAATTTTGGATTTTTGGATGGTTTTTATGGTTTTGTAATTTGTGTCAATTCTGCTCATTCATCTTTTCTTAAGCAAGTTAAACTAAGACAAAAGAATCATGCCAAATAAAGTTATTTGCTTTTTTAATAGTGCTGAAACCTGGGGCGGAGGAGAAAAATGGCATTATGATATTGCCACTCGTTTGCATTTGAAAGGCTATAAAATAATAGTGATAACAAATAAGAAAAGTGAGCTATACCTTAAGCTTGCAGAAACCGATATTAAAACTTACCCTATAAAAATTTCTAATTTCAGTTTTTTAAATCCTTTCAAGGTAAAATCCGTTAGCCAAATCCTAAAAAAAGAAAAGGTAAGCACTATTATAATCAATTTACCATCCGATTTAAAAGTGGCAGGACCAGCATCTAGAAAAGCTGAAGTATCAAAAATTATTTATAGAAGAGGTAGTGCTATCCCAATTAAAAATAAACTATCAAATCGAATTCTTTTTAAAAAGTATATCGACGAAATTATAGCTAATTCTGAAGCAACCAAAAATACTATCCTTTCAAAAAACCCTAATTTATTTGATAAAAACAAAATTAAAATAATATATAATGGGATAATTCTTGATAAAAAGGACACAACAGAACCAATTTATAACCGGCAAAAAGATGAGTTAATAATTGGCAATGCAGGAAGGTTTGTGAGACAAAAAAATCATAGTTTCCTAATTCGTTTGGCTTCAAAGTTGAAAAACGAAGGAATAAATTTTAAAATTTTATTGGCCGGATCGGGAAAACTTCAGCCTGAAATCGAAGGCTTGGCCAAAGAATTAAATGTTGATGATCAAATTATTTTTACTGGGTTTGTTGAAAACATAAAAAGTTTCATGGAATCCATTGATATCTATGTTTTACCTTCTTTTTGGGAAGGCTTTGGGTACGTCTTGGTTGAAGCTATGGCATGCAAAAAACCAGTTATAGCATTCAATTTAAGCAGTAATCCAGAAATAATTGCAAATAAAACAACAGGATTTTTAGTTGAAGAGAACGATTTGGAAGCTTTAACAGAGAAAATTAAGCTTTTAGCTGAAGATTCTGAATTGCGCGCTAAAATGGGGTTGGAAGGTGAAAAAAGAGTTAAAAAACTTTTTTTAATGGATAGAGTTGTTGAAGAAATTGAAAAAATTATCATCTAATGGATTCTGACATAAAAAAGGCATTAGAAGTTCTAAAGGATGGGGGTGTAATTCTCTATCCTACAGATACTATATGGGGCTTAGGGTGTGATGCCGCTAATGAAGAAGCGGTTGAAAAAATATATACCATTAAAAAACGTAGTGATCAAAAAAGTATGCTTGTATTATTGGATAATGCAAATAAGATACCATCATATATTACTGATATGCCAGAAATAGCCTGGGATTTAATTGACCTAACAGAGAAACCATTAACCATTATTTACTCTGGAGCTAAGAATTTGGCCAAAAACCTAGTTGCCCAAGATGGAAGCATCGGAATTAGAATTTCTCAAGATGATTTTAATCAAAAACTAATTCGAAAATTTAAAAAACCTATCGTATCAACATCAGCAAATATAAGTGGACAAAAAGCTCCACAAAACTTTTCAGAAATCAGCGAAGAAATAATTATGGCTGTTGATTATGTTGTTGAATGGAAACAAGATGACTTTTCAAGAGCTGAACCCTCAAGTATTGTCAAACTTGGGAGCGGTGGTGAAATTCAAATAATTCGAGCGTAAAAAAGGATCATGAACTTCATGATCCTTTTTTACTATAATTGTTATACTAGTTGTCGTTTTTTACTTTTCCACTGCCTGTTATATTGGCATCTATTAATGGATTCCCTTTGTAATAGATCCGTCCACTTCCTGTAATGCTTGCATCCATTTCTTCAGTAACATAAGTGTGTATGGATCCAGATCCAGTAATATCTAATTCAGCTTCCTTAAATTTTATATCGATAGATTCAAAATCCCCCGAACCTGTAACGCTTACATCTAATTCTTCAGCTTCTTTATTGCCTTTTATTCTAACATCACCGGAACCTGTAACCATTGCCGCAACTTGCCTGCTTGTTAAATCATCGATTAATACAGAACCACTTCCAGATACAATAAACTAAAGTTTGTCCGATTTAATAGCTGACTTTGCAATAATGTCTCCAGATCCAGAAACTACTAACTTATTGATGTCTTTTACTGTAACATAAACGTTAATTTTTCCAACTCCTCTATAGTTATACCATTTTTCAAATCTAATTTCAAGACTTGAACCTCGAATTTCGGTTTCAATTTTTTCTAATAAATCTTCATCCGCTTCTATGATTACTTCATTTGTAGATCCTTGAGTTAGATACAAATCAGCAGGAATAGAAAGTCCAATTTCAGTAAATTCACCAACTTTCCTTTTTTCTTTTTTGTCTTCAATAAAATTCGATGCCGAGGCAATATTTATTAAAAAGCCAAACAATAAAAATGCAGTAATAGCGGCAGTCTTAATTAGTTTTGTTTTCATAATCTCAAATTTTTGTTTTGTTTAGATAAAAGACGCACAAAAATTATATATGCTGCAATATTTTTAATATTTTTGGAAGGATGTGATCATTTGAAATTTTTATTACAAATTTTACAAAACTTACATGATTCGTTTTCCTAAATCATATACTCCCAGGTGGATAGTATTTTTAATTGACCTATTTATTTGCGCTATTTCTATCTCCTCTGCCTTTTTATTGCGTTTTAATTTTAACATTCCGGTTGAATATTACGAAAGCTTTAGTTTTATTATTCCATATGTTTTGTTTTTCAGATCTATTACCTTTTTGATCTTTAGAACTTATGCTGGAATCATAAGATATTCAGGAGCTAAAGACACTGAAAGAATTTTTATTGTAGCCATTACAGGTAGTATGGTTTTTATCATTATTAATGTTATTAACTATTTTTTTGTAAATGGAACGTTCATTATACCTTTTTCAATCATTGTAATTGACTTTCTTTTAACTGTTTTCTTGATGGCCTCTTTCCGTCTTGCAACAAAAATTATTTATCAAGAATTATATAATCCAAGTAAAGAAAAAACCGATGTTATTATCTATGGTGCCGAACAGTTTGGCGTAATCACTAAAAGAACCCTAGACCGTGATGCTGAAAGTAAACATAAAGTTATTGCTTTTTTCGATATTGAAGAATCTAACATTGGCAAGACACTGGAGGGGGTTACTATTTATCATCCGGATTATTTAGAAAGTCTACTTGATAAAAATACTGTAGACAAACTTATTATTGCAAAAGAGCAAATTGGTCCTCTTGAAAAACAAAACATTATTGAAAAGTGCCTTCAGTATGATATAAGAGTACTTTCAGTACCAGATATTAATACCTGGATAAACGGAGAATTAAGTTTTAACCAGATTAAAGAAATTAGAATCGAGGATTTATTGGAGCGACCACCGATATTTCTGGATGTTAATAAGATAAAGAAAAAAGTTTTAAACAAAAATGTATTGGTAACTGGAGCAGCAGGCTCTATTGGTAGTGAAATTGTTCGTCAGTTAATCAATTTTAATCCTCAAAAGATAATTCTTTTCGATCAGGCAGAATCTCCTTTGTATGACATGGAACTCGATCTTCAGGAGAAGTATAATTACTATAACTTCGAAATCGTTATTGGGAATGTTGCTGACGAGTATCGTGTAAGAAAACTTTTCGATGTTTATAAGCCATCCTATGTTTATCATGCAGCAGCCTATAAGCATGTTCCTATGATGGAAAACAACCCAACAGAAGCTCTACGAATTAATATTCTAGGCACAAAAATTATTGCTGATATCTCGCATGAGTACAATGTTGAACAGTTTGTAATGGTATCTACGGATAAAGCAGTAAATCCCACCAATGTAATGGGAGCATCCAAAAGAATTGCTGAAATTTATATACAGGCTTTTAACCAGGTAAGCGAAACAAATTTTATCACTACCCGATTTGGTAATGTTTTGGGATCTAATGGATCAGTAATTCTTCGGTTTAAAAAACAGATTGATAAGGGAGGACCTGTTACGGTAACCCATCCAGAAGTTACTCGTTATTTTATGACTATTCCAGAAGCTTGCCAATTAGTGTTGGAAGCAGGAGCAATCAGTCAGGGTGGTGAAATCTTTATTTTCGATATGGGTAGTTCAGTAAAAATTATTGACCTAGCTAAAAAAATGATAAAACTTTCGGGCTTAACCATAGGAAAGGATATCCAAATTAAATATACAGGACTAAGACCGGGGGAGAAATTATATGAAGAATTGCTAAATGATCTTGAGAATACCATGCCTACTCATCATTCAAAAATTATGATTGCTCAGGTAAGAGATTATGATTTTAAAAATGTTCAAAAGCAATTCGCAGATTTGATAAAGCTTCAAAAAGATCATAATAATTTTGAAATTGTTAGAAAAATGAAAGAAATAGTTCCTGAATTTAAAAGTCAGAATTCAGCATACGAAGAGCTTGATATTGAACTTCAAAAGAATGCAGAGTAAGGAATTTGTATTTTATCATAAAACTCCAATTCAAATACGTTTCAACGACATTGATATTATGGCACATGTAAATAACTCTGTATATCAGAATTATTTTGATCTAGCCAGAACTCAATACTTTAATAAAGTTTTCAACGAAAATATCAATTGGAAAGTTCGGGCTTTGGTTTTAGCTAAAATTACCATTGAGTATTTAAATCCTATATTTCTTGAGGAGAATATTGTCGTTTTATCAAAGGTTTTTAAACTAGGAAATAAGAGTCTTCATATGCATCAAAAAATTGTTAATGATGATACAAAAGAGGTTAAATCAACCAATGAAGCTATTTTGGTATCGTTTGGCGTAAAAGAAGATGGAGCTATTGAAATGCCAGACGATTGGCGAAGTAAAATAATAACATGTGAAAAGGATATTGAATTCTAATCAATATCCAATAATCCATCTGTTAGAGTAAGTTGTATTTCTTTTATGTTATTATTAATAGCAAGTATTACTTCTTCTTTTGCTGGAATCAACACTTCTCCTTTTTCTGTTTTCACATTTAAAAGTGGATTTTTAGGAATATCAATAAATTCTACAACAACTCCAATAAATTTAGAATTCTGATCAAATACCTTGTAGTTTACTACATCAACAAACTCTGTAGTCTCCAATTGTAATTGATCTACTTGTTCAAATGAAATATAAAAATCTAACCCAATAAATTCAATGGCTTGTAAATCATCCCCAATACCTTCTAGTTTTACAACTGCCGTACTATTCGATTTAACTCTAATTCCTTCAATAAAAAAAGGAACCAATTTGTTATCTACATCGATAAAAATTGATTCCAATTCTTGAATTTCTTCTGTACAATCATTATTAAACTTTAACAGTATCTCACCTTTAATCCCCGAAGTTTTTAAAAGTGATCCTAATAAATAATGATCATCTTTTTTCATGCATGAAAATATAACTTAAGCTTCTGGTGCTTCTTCTTTATTTTCTGCTTCAGGAGCTTGCTCTTCTGTAGCTTCGACTGATTCTTCAGCTTTTGGAGCTTCTTCCGTTTTTGCTTCCTCTGTTACTTCAAGAGCTTCGGCAGTTTCTTCTGCTTGTGCTTCTTCCGTTTTAGGTGCATTTGCTTTTGCTTCTTCAGCAGCGGCTTCTGCATTTCTCTTAGCTATTTCCTCAGCGCGTGCTTCACGAACTTTTGTTTCAGCATCTAAACGCTTTTTAGCATCAGTATCCTCTCCTTTTTTAATGGAGTCAACTTTAGCTTGAATTTTAGCTTCTTTTTCTTTCAGCCAGCCTTGGAATTTCTCTTCAGCTTGCTCTTCTGTTAAAGCACCTTTTTTTACTCCTTCAAGTAAGTGCTTTTTCATCATCACACCCTTGTACGACAATATAGCTCTACAAGTATCTGTAGGTTGAGCGCCTTTTTGCAACCAATCTAATGCTCTATCAAAATCTAATTCAATAGTAGCAGGATTTGTGATAGGATTATACATTCCTATGCTTTCAATGTATCTACCATCTCGTGGCGCCCTGCTATCTGCGATAACAATGTGATAATAAGGAGCTTTTTTTCTCCCTCTTCTTGTTAATCGAATTTTTACAGGCATACTCTTGTTTTTAATTAATAATTAAACCTACGTTTCAAAATCGTGCGGCAAAGATACAATAATATTTAATTAATAAAATATTTTTCCTCTTTAATTCACCATCAAATTCAACTAGTTCTTTAAGTAAATATTTTATCAATAAGTTCACATCCAAAAAACTTTTTAAGTTATTAACATGATCAAAAGATTATTTATGAAATGCTTCATTTTAAGTTCTTTTAAATAAATATTCATGTGTAAAAAAAGCAAAGTGTTTTTACCATAAAAAGATATCCGTTATCTTAACTTTGCTATGTCTTTTTCTACAAAACTTTATTTCATGTTTTTAATATTTGATACTGAAACTACTGGGCTACCTAAAAAGTGGAAAGCGCCCTTAAACGATTTTGAGAATTGGCCAAGATTGGTTCAACTGGCCTGGCAGTGCCATGATCTGGAGGGTAATTTTCTGTTTGCTAAAAACCATGTAATTATACCTGAAGATTATACTATTCCGAAAGAAGCGGAAGATGTCCATGGAATTTCAACCGATATAGCCAAAGAAAAAGGCATTGAGTTAAAAGAAGCTTTATCTGATTTTGTTGAAGATGTAAAAAATGCGAAACTCATCATTGGACACAATATTGAATTTGATATTAATATTGTAGGAAGTGAGCTACTAAGATGCGGTATGGAGGAAATTATGACTGCCGCGCCCCATTTTTGCACTAAAATTCAGAGTACAAATTTTTGCTCAATTCGAAATAAGAGTGGAAGTTTAAAAGCTCCCACTTTGACTGAGCTTCATCTAACGCTTTTTAGATCACCTTTCCCCGAAGCTCATAATGCTGCTGCCGATGTTGAGGCAACTACCAGATGTTTTCTTGAATTAATAAGAGTTGGCGGTGCAAAAAAGGATACGATAAAACTTTCAGAAAAAGAACATGAGGCTTTTCTTAAAAATAATCCAGAAGAAATAAAACCAGCTGGTATAAAATATGAGTCATTTAAGGTAAATGAATTTACTGATATTTCAATTGAAGAAGAGGAACGTAAGTTGCAAGAAGCAACAACAGCATCAGACATTCAACCATTTGTTCATCTGCACGTTCACTCACAATACTCAATATTAGATGGAGCAGCTACAACCGAACAAATAGCGAGTAAAGCCAAAGCAGATGGAATGCCGGCAGTGGCTCTTACCGATCATGGCAGTATGTTCGGCATCAAAGAATTTCATGTGACTTGCAAGAAAGCTGGTATTAAGCCGATTATTGGAATTGAAGCTTATGTTGCACGCAGAGGATATTTGCGAAAAGATGATAAAATAGATTCATCTGGGAATCACCTTATTCTTTTAGCAAAAAACTATAAAGGTTATCAAAACTTGCTAAAGCTTACCTCCATTGCTCATTCTGATGGTATGTATTACAAACCAAGAATTGACAAAGAGTTATTAAAAAAGCATAGTGAAGGTATTATCGTTAGTAGCGGATGTCTGGGAGGAGAAGTAGCCCAGCATATTATGGCTGGTAATTTTGAAAATGCAAAAAAAACAATAGAATGGTTTAAATCAGTATTTAAAGATGATTACTATCTTGAGATTATGCGTCATAAAACGGATGATCCTCGATTAAAAGTTGATGTTTGGGAAAATCAGGTTAAAGTAAACAAGGTGATTCTTCAACTTGCAAAAGAACTTAATGTTAAGGTAATTGCAACCAACGATGCTCATTTTATAAACTTTGAAGATGCAGAAGCACATGATGTGCTAGTTTGTTTAAACACGGGACGCGACTACGACGATCCAACTCGCTTGTATTATACTAAACAGGAGTGGTTTAAAACAACACAAGAGATGAATGTTCTTTTTGCTGATGTTCCTGAGGCACTTGTAAATACTTTAGAAGTCTCCAATAAAGTAGAGCAGTTTGAGCTGGATTCCAAGCCGATAATGCCCGACTTTCCGTTACCAGAAGAATTTGATAATGAAGCAGATTTTTTAAGGCATATTACGGTTGAAGGCGCTAAAAAAAGATATGGAGACCCCATACCTGAAGGACATCTCGAAAGAATTAATTTTGAGCTGGATACAATTATAAATATGGGTTTCCCAGGATATTTCTTAATTGTGCAGGATTTTATCAACTGGGCTAAGGATAATGAAGTTCTTGTAGGACCAGGGCGCGGGTCTGCGGCAGGTTCTGCTGTAGCTTATTGCACTGGAATTACAAATGTAGACCCTATCAGATACGACCTGCTTTTTGAACGCTTCCTTAATCCAGATAGAATTTCAATGCCTGATATTGATATCGATTTTGACGACGATGGAAGACAACTTGTATTAGACTATGTGACCAATAAATACGGAAAAGATAAGGTTGCACATATATGCACTTTTGGCACCATGGCAACCAAAAGTTCAATTAGAGATGTTGCCCGTGTATTAAAATTGGATTTATCTGAGGCAAACCGCATTGCAAAATTAGTTCCCGAAGCTCCAAAGATGAGTTTTGAAAAAGCCTATAGAGAAGAACCTGCATTAGTTGAAGAAAAAAAGTCGTCAAACCCATTAATTAAACAAACACTGGAACTAGCCGAAAAATTAGAAGGCTCTGTTCGACAAACTGGAGTTCATGCATGTGGAGTGCTTATTGGTCGATATCCACTCGAAGAACATTTACCGGTAATGCCAACCAAAGGCGAAGAAATTCTTACTACTCAATACGACGGTCGTTTTGTAGAAGATATCGGCTTATTAAAAATGGACTTCCTTGGTCTAAAAACATTATCAATAATTAGGGAGGTACTTAGTAATATTAAGCTATCTAAGGGCATTGATATTGATATCAATCATGTTGGCCTTGATGATGAAGAAACGTTCAATTTATTCAGTAGAGGTGAAACAACAGCTATTTTCCAGTTTGAATCACCAGGAATGAAAAAGCATCTTAGAGCCTTACAGCCTAATCGTTTTGAAGATCTTGTTGCCATGAATGCTCTTTATCGTCCAGGACCCATGGAATACATTCCTTCCTTCATCGCACGAAAACACGGTAAAGAAAAAATTGAATACGATCATCCAATGATGGAAGATTTCTTAAGAGACACTTATGGTATAACTGTTTACCAAGAGCAAGTAATGCTTCAGTCCAGAGCCTTAGGTGGTTTTACTCGCGGCGACTCTGACTCTCTGCGTAAAGCAATGGGTAAGAAGAAGAAAGACATGATGGATAAACTGAAGGTAAAGTTTACTGAAGGGTGTTTGGCTAATGAGGAATTTGTTGAAGGATGCAAAAAAGTTGATAAAGAACCTAAAAAATTAATTGATAAAATATGGACGGATTGGGAAGCATTTGCCAGTTATGCATTTAACAAATCACATTCTGTTTGTTACGCAAACATAGCTTACCAAACCGGGTATTTAAAAGCTCATTTTCCTGCAGAATTTATGGCTGGTGTTTTAAGTCGCAATCTTAGCGATATTACTAAGATTACAAGTTTGATGGAAGACTGCCGAAATACGGGAATGGAAGTTTTAGGTCCTGATGTAAACGAGAGTTATCGTAAATTTACTGTAAACAAAGAAGGTGCTATTCGGTTTGGAATGGCAGGAATTAAAGGAGTAGGCGAAGGAGCGGTAGAGTCAATTATTGAAGAGCGAGAAAAAAATGGACCTTTTAAAGATATTTACGACTTCGTAGAACGTATAAGCCTTAACCAGGTAAATAAAAAGAATATGGAAGCTCTTGCTACTGCAGGTGCTTTTGATAACCTAGATAATATTAAGCGCGGACAATACTTTACCGTAGATGAGAATAACATAACATTTATAGAGAATCTGGTGCGTTACGGAAATAGATTTCAAAACGATCAAAACAGCACTCAACAGTCTTTATTTGGTGGCGAACAAGCAATTGAAATCTCAAAACCAGCTGTTCCAACAACTAATGACTGGCAAAAACTTGAGAAACTAAAAAAAGAAAAAGAAATCATTGGTATCTATTTGTCGGCTCATCCTCTCGACGACTTTAAATTTGAATTTGATAATTTTTGCAATGCAAAGCTAATTTATTTTACCGATTTGGATAGTTTACAAAACAGAGATTTAACCATCGCAGGAATTGTTACAGAGGTTAAACATTCAATAACAAAAACAGGCAAACCATTTGGTTTCCTGACTATACAGGACTATACTGAATCTTATCGTTTTGCATTATTTGGTAAAGATTATGAAAATTTTAGAAAATACTGTTATGAGGACTATCCTCTATTAATAAAAGGGAAAGTACAACCCAGACCATATAATGACAAGGAATTAGAATTCAAGATTAAAACCATGATGATGCTGAGTCAGGTAAGGGAAGAAATGATCAAAGGCATCACATTTACATTACCTTACGAAATAGTAAATACTAATTTTATAGAAGAGCTTAAAGAATGTGCCTTTAATAAAGATGGAAAAACATTAATAAAATTTAAAGTGATTGATAAGGAAGCTAATGCAGCTGTTGATTTTATTTCCAGATCCAAAGGAATACTTATCACTGACAAGTTAGTTAAATATCTAAATTCAAATTCGGAGATTCAATATTCCGTTTATTAAACTTTTTATTTTTAAATTTGTCCTTATTAAATTCGAAATTAAATTTATTTAAACATAAAAATATTACAATTATGACAGTAGAAGTTAATGATTCAAATTTTGAAGAGATAGTATTAAAATCAGATAAACCTGTTATTGTTGATTTTTGGGCAGAATGGTGCGGACCATGCAGAATGATTGGGCCAATCGTGGAAGAGTTATCAGATGATTATAAAGATCAGGTTGTTTGCACTAAGCTAGACGTTGATAGCAGTCCTGGAGTTGCTTCCAAATATGGTATTAGAAATATTCAAACAATTTTATTTTTTAAAGGTGGAGAAATAGTTGACAAGCAAGTTGGCGCAGTTCCAAAAAGTAATTTAGAAGCTAAACTTAAACCCCTTTTATAAAAAGAT
>PKTC01000314.1 GCA_002869305.1 Marinilabiliales bacterium | reverse complement strand
TTTTTAAACATTTTACCCAAAGACTTTAATACTGCTTGGTATTCACCCACAACATCATCAACAACAATTCCGATTTTCTTATCTTCGTACGAAACCATAATAATTTGCTCATTATTTTGCTCATTATTAGGAAGACCAAATTCTTCACGTAAATAATAAAATGGTATTCGCTCGCCGTCTAATACAATTAAGTTGTTAAACTTATTTACCACACTTTCGTGATCTGTAGAATAAATCTTACCTACAACGGACAGAGGAATTATATAATGATTATCTGCTAATCTAACCAATAATCCATCAATGATTGAAAGTGTTAATGGCAATTTAATAGTAATAGTGGTGCCAACACTAACTTCAGAATCTATTTCAACTTCACCTCTTACCTCGGCTAATTTGCGCTTAACAACGTCCATCCCCACACCTCTTCCTGAAACATCCGTAACATTCTTTGCTGTCGAAAATCCAGGTATAAATAATAAATCAAAGATTTCTTTTCTTGATAAATTATCATCTTTGTTAATTAATCCCTTTTCTAATGCTTTTGCTTTTATTTTATCTGGTTTTATTCCTGCTCCATCATCTTTTATCTTAATATGAACATTTGTTCCTGAATAATACGCCTTCATCAAGATTGTTCCTTGCTCAGGTTTGTTTGCCTTTTTTCTTTCTTCAGGTAATTCTATTCCATGATCAATACAGTTTCTTAAGATATGTAATAAGGGATCGGTTAATGTTTCAATAATAGTTTTATCTAATTCGGTTTCAGCTCCTTCTGCAATAAACCTTACGCTTTTATTAAGTTCTTTGGATAAATCACGAACTAATCTCTGAAATCTGGTTAACATGGTTTCAATTGGAACCAAAACAATATCAAAAGCATTATCTCTTAATTGACGTGTTAATTTTTGAACATTCTCTGCAATTGTTGATAATTCAGAACTATCGGATTGCTCGGCAAATAAACTTAATCGAGCTTGTGTAGTAACTAGTTCACTAACAAGATTCATTAAACTATCAAGTTTTGCAGACGAAACTCTTATGCTTGAAATAATATTTTCCTTAACACTTGGCACATTAGAAAAACGTTTATTAATTGCTTCGTTTTCCTCAATTTTTTCCTTCTTTTCTGTATGCTTCTTAATTATTGATTGTATTTCAGATAATCCAAGATCATTTTTGAGAATTGCCTTATCTGATATTTCCTGGACTATATTCTGGTTTTTTAATATGTTATGATCTGCTACCTCATTAATTTCTAGCTTACAATCATCTTCAACAAAGATGAAAACATCTGAAATTGAATTTACATCTTCTTCAGTAGCCAATAACACTTCCCAATAAACATAACATTTAGTAACATCAATATTTTGTGATTCGGGAACTTTATTAAAATGAGACAATACTTTGCAAAGTCCTAATCCCTGAAGTTCATCAACTAAGAACAAAGGATTAGTGCCATCGTTAAATATGTAGTCGTTAGGTTCAAAATATATGTAATAAGTTTTAATCTTTGAGATTTCCTCAGTAGGAGTATTTTGATCATCACTCACCAAATTCTCATCATCATCATTAACAATTTTTTTAATCTGCACAACCAAGTCATTGTGTTTATTTTTTGACTGAGGTGAAGATAGGTCAGGGTCAGATAAGTGTGTTTTTAGGTTATCAACAGAATCCAAAGTAACATCGAGCAAATTTCTTGCTATTTTCAGTTTACCATTGCGAACAAGATCGTAAATATTTTCTAGATCGTGTGTAAACTCACTTAATTTTGAAAAACCAAACATGGCTCCTCCACCTTTCAAGGAATGCATATCCCTAAAAACACTTTCTATAATTTCTTTATTGTTAATGTCATTTTCAAGAACCAACAGAGACTGCTCCAGATTTTCAATTTTCTCAGTTGCTTCTTCTAAAAATTTACTTCGAAACTTATCTACTTCCATTATCTTAAAACTTTTTTAAGTGCTGCAATAAGTTTGGCTGGTACAAATGGTTTAATAATCCACCCTGTTGCACCTGCTTCTTTAGCTTCCATTTTTTTAGATGCTTGCGATTCTGTTGTTAAAAAAAGGATTGGTATTCGTTTGTAAAGGTCCATAGCACGCACGTTTTTAATAAATTCTATACCATCCATTTCTGGCATATGAAGGTCTGTGATAATTAAATCGATGTGTGTGCCGTCAAGAAATTTCAAAGCATCTTTACCATCTACTCCAACCAATACTTCGTATCCTTCATTTTTTAATGTGAAGCTGACTACTTCTCGGATACTTTCTGAGTCGTCGACAATTAAGATAGTTTTACTCATAATTTATTCTTATTTATTTTCTTATTATTTTAGATATATCTGTATTATCAAAAAGCACCTTGTTTTCTTCGCTTAAATTAATATTCAATGTTAAATTCTTTTCTGATTTTTCAACAGTTTTTTGTATTGAACAAATAAGCTGAACAAAACTAAGATCCATATTTTTTATTTCGGAACCCGTTAAAACAATTTCATTATACTTATTAACAGCTTCAAGTATCTCATTTTTTATATCTTCAATTGTATAAATGGTAAGTTCCTCGCCTAAAACGATTTCTACCTTACTTTCGCCTTTCTTTTTTGCAGGCTTAATTTCTATTTTTTTATTACTCATTTTAAGCTATCTTTTAGAAAAACTCTATTTCATCATCTTCCTTAATATCAAAATCTATTTCAATATCGTCTCCTTTGGCAATCTTCTCGTGAATTGAATGTTCAGTTTGCATTGTATAATACTGCTTAATTTTCTCAAGATTCTCTTCTTTAGAAATACCATCTAACTCCTTGTTAACTTTTAATTTATAATTTACAGTATTCAGTTCTGCAATAATTTCTTGTATTACTTTCTCAAAATATTCGTAATACTTAATTTTAGATATTGAATTCTTTATATTCGATATTGCACTTTTACATTCATCATTATTTTTCTGAATTAACAGTTCAATTTCTTTTCCTGATGTTTTTAAGGAATTGATTTGACTACTTATCTCAGTAAAATCAGTTTCTTCCAATAAACTTTGATCTGTTTTATTTACAAATCCTTCAATATTGTCTTTAAGTGTAAATAAATACTCGAAAAGCGAATTAAGTTTTTGTGTGTTATCTCTTGTTTCGTTTGATAAATTAACAAATTGAGTATTTGTTTTTTGGATATTTGGATCTTTATCAAAAAGCTTTTGAATGAATTCTTTTGAATTGTTTAAGGTTTTCTCCAATTTAACCGAAGATTCTTTAAATAAATGTATTGTATTCTCTGTTATATTATATTTTTCATGAATGACTGAAAGCTCCTGTTCCAGAATGTTTATTTGTTGATCGTAATTATCAATATAAGCATTGGCTTTATTTATATAAGAATCTATTCTTTGGAACATTCTATTGTAATTTACTTTTCCATAAGAATAAACCTGTTGAGTATCTTCAGTAATGTCTTGCAAGTTATCTCCAATTAAGATAAAATTATC
>PKTC01000313.1 GCA_002869305.1 Marinilabiliales bacterium | reverse complement strand
TCGAAACTGCTGTTTTGAGAAAGCATCTCCCTGAAAACACTCAAGCTCAAGCAAGTGTATTTCATTAAGGTCTTTTATGGTAGCATTTTGAATTTTTATATCATCTGACCGGATCATTGAGAATGTTTTTGTTCCAAACGAATTACAAATTCTCTTAAAATTTTGCCATACAATTCATCTCCCAATATGGCATCCTCAACTCCAAAATCAATATTTGGATTATCATTAATTTCGATAATATAACACTTTCCTTCAATTTGTTTTAAGTCAACACCATAAAGTCCTTTGCCAATTAATGAAGTTGCTCTTAGCGCTGTTCTAATAACACTTTTAGGAACCTGGTAGATTGGAACAGTCTCGTAATTTCCTGAACTTGATTTTCCAGAGGATTTGTGATTGTAAATCTGCCAATGACCTTTTGCCATATAATATTTACAAGCATATATTGGCTCCTTGTTTAAAACCCCTATACGCCAGTCATAATCTGTTGGAATATATTCCTGAGCTAAAAGTATGGCGGACTTTTTAAATAAGTTCTCTAAAGTACTATCAAATTCTTCTTTATTTTTAACTTTTTTAACTCCATGCGAAAAAGAACCATCAGGTATCTTTATCACAATCGGTGAGCCAAGCTGATCTGAAATCTGCTCATATGAATTCTGATTCGAATTAAAAAGTAAAACCGACTTTGGTGTGTCTATTTGCTCTTTATCGAGCAACTCCTTTAGATACACTTTATTTGTACAGCGAATAATAGAAATGGGATCATCGATGACAACCAAATCGGCTTGGGCTGCTTTTTGGGCTAAATGAAATGTTACATGATTTAATTCTGTTGTTTGTCGTATAAACAGAGCATCGAATTCCATTAAACGATTACTTTCTTCAGATGTAATCAGTTCAGCATTAATATTCATTTTTTTTGCAATATCAATGAAGCGATTTAAGGCTCTTTTGTCGCTTGGAGGAAATTGCTCTTCCGGATCATGGAGAATGGCCAAGTCGTATCGGTAAGGCTTTTTTGCCCTTGGTTCACGCCACACTTTTTTGCTAAAATTATCCAATGCATTCGCAAACTCATCTTGTTGAGTATCGTTTAACTCGGATATTTTAAGTTGTAGTATCGATTCTATTTGATTTCTTTCGTTACTATTAAACGTTACCCTTAGAACCGGGCTATGAAACTGCTCAAATATATTTCTGGTTACTTTCTCCAATCCTTCTTCATTACAGGTTCCAAAATATATATCAACCTGCCAGTTTTCTTGAATATTATTTTTTTTTAATGTGTTGATAACAAATTTTTTGCAATGACTTATCCAATCGAATCAGAGCTTCAGAACTTATTTTATTTATAGTTTCTACACTTGGCATAATTTTATGTCCTCGTGCTTTTGCTAAAAGCGAACAATAATAGCCTTCTGAGTTATAAGTTAAATCATTACTTAGGTTTATCACCAGATGAGATTGATTGCTAAGATATTCGTTTTGAAGATAATCCTTAGCTGTTATGATACTCTGCGTATCATAAAACGGATTCCACTCATCAAGTGAGTCTAAAATTATCAGCGAAGCGTGCATAAATGCTTTTTAAATATGACGCAAATTTACGTAATATTTGAATTGATTATTCTTTTATTTGAAGATTCTTTTCTTTGTGATAAACGTCTATTACAACTAGCATTGCAATGAATCCCCAAACTGTAACAGATGCTTTATCGGTATCTAAAAAGTTATTTAATACTCCATGAATGAAGTATGTAGATAAACCCAAAATTAGATAAAGAGAAAACTGTTTTAACTCCTTTGATTTAGCATGATGATATGCTCTGTACCCGGTTCTGAAGGCCATAAAAACAACTAGAATGAAGGAAAGCAATCCAATTATTCCAGTTTCTGAAAGTGCGCTTAAATATTCGCTATGGGCATTTCCAATTTCTCCAAAATTGGTGCTAATTTGTGTGCGGTCGTATGAAAACTGAAAAGGAGCATATTGAAATTTATAGGTTCCTGGTCCCCAACCAAAAATGGGTTTTTCTTTAAACATTCGAACAGCGCACTTCCATCTATTAATTCTTTCCATGTTTGAGGCATCAGAACTAATGTTAGCCATTGATTCTATGTGTTCTGAAAATTTGCCGGAAGACTCTGCTTCATTATCTTCCAAACTATTCAAAATTCTGTTTTGTAATGAGAAAAATAGTAGAATTACTCCCACTCCAGCCATAAGAACATATCTGATTTTAATTTTAAGTTTAACAAGAAACAACAATCCAATTCCTGCAAACAAGCTTAGCCAGGCTGCACGGGTATATGATAGAACTATGGCCGCTACAAAAATCAAAAAAACAGTCGTACTAAAAACTGATGTTACAAGTTTCTTGTTTTTTCGAGTCATAAAATAAACAAGTGGAAATAAGAACATGACCAACATGGCACCATAAGATGTATGATCGCTAAAAAAAGGTTTAACAACCCAATTCGAAGCAAGCTGATTATTTAATCCATAGCCATATAAGCGAATATTCGTATAAAAAACAACAATAATCAAAGAAACTATATAAAGCCAAATGAAGGTTTCAATATTCTTATAATTCTTAAATACCTGTGTAGCAACAAAATACAGGGCTACAATAAACCATGATCTGGATAGGAAGAATTTAAATGAAACACCTGGCATAGTGCTCGTAATGCTTGAAAATATAAGCCAGATAAGATGAATATAAATCACTATTGAAACAGGATGCATCGTAATTTTTTTATCAAATTTTCCGTCAAGCAAGAGTTTGAAGATAAATAAGAATAAAACTCCAATAAGTAAGGGCTCTGTTGGTAAATAAAGATTTACAGGAATATCTGGAATGATATAATCAAGTTGGATTGATAGTGGTGTAAAAAAAACAATGCTCAAAATTACTTTATCAAGGGAAGTGATACTTGCCAAAATGAAAATAAGTAGAACAGGAAAAAAGGCGATATAATATTGATTGAAAGCTACAAATATCAAATTTACAGCTATAAACAAAAGAGATATAGAATAAAAAAGAATTTTATTCTTTGACAAGGCTTTATTGTTTAGATATGAATAAATCTTTATACCGTTCGATAAAAAGCATCATAAATACTGCAAATACAAAAGCAGAGAACGTAGACACCATGCAAATTAACCATCGTATAGGATACGATTTTTTCTCGGCTGGAAATGCTTTCGCCACTGTAAACTTCCTCGGTAAATCCTGGTTTGCATTTACTCGCGCTTCAACCAATTTCGATTTTAAATCGCTTAATCGTTTGTTTTCATTAAGAAGCTGTTCGCTTAGAGAAATGTATCTTGGATCGCTGGTCTGAGAGCCCATTTCTTTCATAGATGTTTCCAGTTCATCTATTTCGGTTATTAACTGATTATATTCTTTTTCAACGACTTTCAAAATCTCTACAGCCACTTCATTTTGCATTTTATTAAGGGTCTTGTCCAATAAAGAGGCTATCTCATTT
>PKTC01000528.1 GCA_002869305.1 Marinilabiliales bacterium | reverse complement strand
TAGGGCAGAAGGTGTTTGTCATTTGACGATTGCTTTACAAATACATTATGTCCTGAAATCAATACTGAAATAAAATCATGAAATCCTACCAAAGGAATATTTCCTGCTGTAATTACTCCAATGTTTCTAACTGGATTTTTCTTTTTTAAATAAGGATACCTGTTAATCCAGCTTTCAATCTTTTCGACTTTCAAAGATTCCCCGATAGCTGAAATTGCTTTTTTAACATTCTTTTCAGTGAACCATGGATTTTGAATATGATCATTTATAACAATCTCATTAAGCTTTTTAGAGAACCCCAATTCTTTATCTCCATTAGAATAATCTCTTAAAAACTCACCCAGCTTAACAAAAGATTCTATGCGTTGCTTTAATTCCATGTCCGAAAATTACAGATTTTGTATTCAAAATAAAAAATGGATGATCATTATCTTGATCATCCATATATAATTAAATGAAACTTATACTAGAATGACTCCCATGTAAGTTCCGATAGTAAAGCAACAAAAGATCCCACTAGTATTAATCTAATTATTAACCACATAAAAGTTATACCAGAAAAAACAGTACCAATAATTGCACAAATCCGACCTGCATTTAAGTTTTTATAAGAATTTTCAGTATAAAAAGAAGGATTTTCATTATAAAGTGACTTTGACTTCCCTGAAAGAACAATTGCTACAATTCCAAGCGTTAAACCGATAATGCCTCCGCAAAAGCACGTTGGAATAGAGATTATGCCCATTACAAGAACTGCTGTTGAATTTGGCAATGGTTGCTGCACTGCTGGTTGAACTTTTTCTTGCGTTGTAGTTGTTTCTTTTTCCATATAATTCAGGTCTTTAAGTTAATAATTTATAAATATAGTTTAAAACTACTATCGAGGTATTAAAAATAAACAGATATTTTAATGTATTTGCACCATTTTTATATTTGAAAATAAGATGTAAAAATAAATACAATACCAATATTATAGTTGGAACAAGGGCAGGAAACATCTTTAAGCTCTCTATAAAATTACCCTTTAATAATTCAATGAATGACCTTTGCATTCCGCAACCCGGGCACTCAACTCCAAGAAACCTTTTGTAAAAACAAGCCTGTTGATGCGATTCTAACCAATGAATAAATTTCTCAAACATGAAATTTCTTTAAAAATCAAATATAACGATCATTGATTTGTTGCAATGTGATTTTAATCATTAATCGTATAAAAGTATCGAAATATAATCAACTACATCGTGCGAAGGGATGATTTCACCTGAATGTCCTGATCTCAAAATATCAGCCTTGGGGTTTGAACTTACTAATTTGGAATATTCAATTAATGTCATAATTGGACCGTAACCACAAACCGTAATATGTTTCTTTCGAACTACTTTTTCAATAGCTTCAGAATTAAGCGTTATTATATTTTCCAGCACATAAGCATCTTTTTCTTTGCCCTCTTCTGGAGATAAAAAATGAGAAAAATCTGAGGAAGCTATCAAAAGGAGTCTTCGGTTTAGTATTGAAGCACTTTCCATTAGTCTTTCTGCAAGAAATTTTGCATTCTTATATGTTTGGTTTGAGAGTGTAATGGGTGCAATTTTATATTCATAATTTAAAAAATACTGAAGAAATGGAACCATAACCTCTCCCGAGTGTTCTTGTTTTTGCTCTATTTCTGAAAATTCTATGCCGAGGCTTTCTCCAAATTCAATATCCAGAGAAACTTTTCCCAATGGAGTTTCCCAAGCGTCATTAGCATCAAAGGCTATTTCATGTCCTAATCCGGTATGATTTGGATTAATTATTACCACCGTATCAAATTTCTGCTTACATTGCCTAACAATTTCAAAAAAATGAACCGCTTGATACGCAGAAAACATATAACCCGCATGGGGGACTATACCTCCAATGATTTGATTACTTGTTAAACTGATATTTATATTTGGAAGTTCCTTTTTTTTAACCGATTCTATTTGATCAATTAAAGCTTCTTTGTCTGCTGGATAAAATTTACCAGCCACTGCTGTTTTTCTGGTTTTCATGATCTCTAGTTTAAATGATCAAAAACATGCGCGTCGCACTTAATGCAGTTTCCTATGCTATTAACAGACCTCTTCTGGGTCATATATCCTGTTCTCCTAATTAGAATTTCATTACAACGAGGACAGTTTGTATTATTTCCTTCGGCGAGTAAGATATTTCCAAGATAAACAAAATCAAGGTATTCATTCGCTATTTCATTTAATTCTAGCATCTTTTCCACCGAAGTAGATTCAATATTTAATTTATAGGTAGGATAATATTTTGAGATATGAAGAACTGTTTTCTTTCCTAAGTTCTCACCTATCCACTGAAGCATTAATCTGAATTCCTCAACATTATCATTGAGTCCTGGAATGATCAGGTTTGTAATCTCCAAATGCTTATCTGCTTTATTAATATTTATTAGAGCTTCTTTCACAGGCTCCAGTTCAGATTTAGTATATTTTTTAAAAAAATCATTATTAAAGGCTTTTAAATCTACACTATACGCATCCATGTATTCATTGAGTTCATTTAGAGGGTCTTGATTTATGTATCCATTGGTAACCATTACATTTTTTAAATTATTGCGTTTTGCTTCTTTTGCAATATCCAACATAAATTCGATGAATACAGTAGGTTCGTTATAGGTATATGCAATTCCAATATTATTTTTCTTTGTTAAGGCAATCTCCAATATTTCACCGGAATTCATTTTATCTGTTCCCCTTCTAAACCCTTCAACCGAAGTTTGTGATATTTGCCAGTTCTGACAAAATTCACATTTAAGATTGCATCCGATACTACCAATAGACAAAATCTCGGAGCCAGGATAAAAATGATACAAGGGTTTTTTTTCAATTGGATCAAAGCCCATTGAAGACACTTGTCCGTAGTTCTTAGAATACAGTACTCCATCTATATTTTGTCGAACTTTGCATATTCCTAATTTATAGTCACTTATATGGCAATTGTGTGGACACAACTCACATACAATCTCATTATTCTTTTCTTTATGATAATACAATGCCTCCATATCTTATTTAATTCCAAAGGACTTATAATTATTAAATGGTATATCAACTACTTTTACATCATCAACACGAGACCATGAAGGTCCTGCTTTGCACCAAATAACAAATTGCTCTAATATATCAGGTTCTCCGTCGGCTTCTATATATACAGTGCCATCTGAACGATTTTTTACAAATCCTGTAATGCCTAATTCATTTGCATTTTGAACAGCACTATATCGAAATCCAACACCCTGAACTTTTCCATAAATATTTATTTTTATACTCTTAAGCATTTAATCGTAACGTGTTGATTTAAAATACCACAATTCCAAATTTTTAATTTCCTTTTCAGAGATCTTATTTTCAGTTTTTAATGTTTCAATTTGTTTATTGACTGTTTTTATGCCTTTAATACCAGGCATTATAAATCCACTTACACCTGACTTATCTTTTAATATTAAGCCATGTTTCTGTGGTTT
>PKTC01000371.1 GCA_002869305.1 Marinilabiliales bacterium | reverse complement strand
TTTCTGGATCCCATAGTGTCTAAATCTTTCTTATTTATTACCATTATTTTTACTGCCTGCATGACCGCGAAATATTCTTGTAGGTGCAAATTCTCCTAATTTGTGACCAACCATATTTTCGGTAATATATACAGGAATAAATTTATTTCCGTTATGAACTGCAATAGTTTGACCAACAAAGTCAGGAGATATCATAGATGATCTTGACAAAGTCTTAACTACAGTTTTCTTTCCAGACTCCACATTAGCCAAGACTCTTTTCTCGAGCTTGTAATGTATAAACGGACCTTTTTTCAGCGAACGACTCATAATTTAGAGATATTTAATTCCTTACTTTTTTCTTCTTTCAATAATGTACTTGTTGCTATCCTTCTTCTTGTTACGAGTTTTGTAACCTTTAGCAGGAACACCATTTCTTGATCTTGGGTGACCTCCGGATTGTCTTCCTTCACCACCACCCATTGGGTGATCAACTGGATTCATTACAACACCACGAACTCTAGGTCTTCTTCCTAACCATCTACTTCTACCTGCTTTTCCTGAAACTTCTAAACTATGATCAGAGTTTCCAACAGTTCCAATTGTTGCACGGCATGTGGTTAATACCATTCTACTTTCTCCTGATGGTAACTTAATAATTGCATATTTACCATCACGTGAAGTAAGTTGAGCATATGAACCAGCACTTCTTGCAAGTACTGCGCCTCTTCCTGGCTTTAATTCAATATTGTGTACAATTGTTCCTAAAGGAATATCAGATAAGAATAATGTATTTCCAATTTCGGGAGCTACATCTTTCCCAGAATTAATTGTTTGTCCAACTTTTAATCCATTAGGAGCAATAATATATTTTTTCTCTCCATCTTTATATACAACTAAAGCAATACGAGCTGTTCTATTTGGATCGTACTCAATACTTTTAACAGTTGCTTCCATTCCATCTTTGTTGCGAAGGAAATCAATGATTCTGTATCTTTTCTTATGACCACCACCTAAGTATCTCATGGTCATTCTACCATCATTATTCCTTCCCCCTGATCTCTTCATCGGAGCCAACAAAGATTTTTCCGGTGTACCTTTTGTAACTGAATCAAATGCACCGATAATCTTGTGTCTCTGTCCTGGTGTAACAGGTTTTAATTTACGTACTGCCATGTCAATTAAATATTGCTATAAAAATCTATTTTTTCACCTTCTGCTAACGTAACAATAGCCTTTTTAAAAGACTTTGATCTTCCATCGATAATACCTGATTTGGTATATCTCGATTTCTTTTTGCCTAGATAACGCATAGTGTTTACAGACTCAACTGATACACCATACATTTCTTCAACAGCTTTTTTAATCTGAAGCTTATTTGCCCTCGTATCCACTATAAAACCATATCGGTTGAAATCTTCGCCTAGCATGGTCATTTTTTCGGTAACTATTGGCTTCAATAAAATATCCATCGTATCTATTTTTACTAAATTCTAAACATTTTATGCAATGGTTCTATTGAATTCTCTACAAAAAGAACAACGCTTGCATTCATAATATCATATGTTGTTAACTCAGAAACTGTAACAACCTTTGCGTCTTGTAAATTCCTGGACGACAAATATATATTTTTGTTTTGTTCAGACAATACTAATAACATTTTTTTGTCTGAAACTTCCAGGTTATTTCTAAGATCAACAAATTCCTTAGTTCTAGGAACTTCAAAATTAAAGTCTTCAATAACTTTAATGTTATTATCATTTGCTTTGTATGATAATGCTGATTTACGAGCTAGTTGTTTTACTTTTCTGTTTAGTTTGAAAGAATAATCTCTTGGTTGTGGACCAAAAACTCTTCCTCCACCTCTAAAAACAGGAGCTTTAATACTCCCTGCTCTAGCTGTTCCAGTTCCCTTTTGTCTTTTAATTTTTCTCGTACTACCAGCAATTTCATTTCTCTCTTTTGCTTTATGAGTACCTTGACGCTTGTTAGCTAAATATTGTTTTACATCCAAATAAATAGCATGATCGTTTGGCTCAATTTTAAAAATTGTGTCATTCAAGGTAATTTTCTTGCCAGTATCTTTTCCTGTTATATTAACTATCGATAATTCCATTACTTCTGAATAATTAAATATGAACCTTTTGCTCCAGGAACTGATCCCTTCACAACTAATAAATTATTCTCTTTCATAACCTTGATAACTTTAAGGTTAATTACTTTAACCTTTTTATTACCGGTTTGACCAGCCATTCTCATGCCTTTAAATACTCTTGAAGGATAAGAAGATGCTCCTAAAGAACCTGGTGCTCTAAGTCTGTTATGCTGACCATGAGTTTGTCCACCTACACCGTGAAATCCGTATCGTTTCACAACACCTTGAAAACCTTTTCCTTTTGTGTATCCTGCAACGTCAACCCACATATCTTCGTTGAAGATATCAATGGTCACATCTTCGCCTACTTTATATTCTTTAGCGAAATTTTTAAATTCGTGCACGATTCTTTTTGGTGCTGTACCAGCCTTTTTAAAATGTCCTTTCAAGGGATTGCTGGTATTTTTTTCCCTTTTCTCGTCAAAAGCCAATTGATATGCATCGTAACCATCATTTTCAGGAGTTTTAACCTGAGTTACAATGCATGGTCCAGCCTCAATAACAGTGCATGGGATATTTTTCCCCTCGGCACTGAAGATGGAAGTCATTCCAATCTTTTTTCCAATTAATCCTGGCATGTTTTTTCGTTTTTACTTTTTAATTACACTTTTATTTCTACTTCAACCCCACTTGGTAGTTCCAACTTCATTAAAGCATCAATAGTTTTTGGTGTTTAACTATAGATGTCTAATAATCTCTTGTAAGAAGAAAGTTGAAACTGTTCTCTCGATTTCTTATTAACGAAAGGAGAACGTAACACTGTAAATACTCTTTTATGAGTAGGTAGTGGTATTGGACCACTAATTACAGCTCCTGTGGATTTAACCGTCTTCACAATTTTCTCTGCAGATTTATCTACAAGATTGTGATCGTAAGATTTTAACTTAATTCTAATCTTCTGGCTCATCTTTATCCTAAATTAAACAAATTCACTTTTACCTTTTGCTTTCTCTACAATTTCTTTAGCTATTCCAGCCGGAACTTCTTCATAGTGAGAAAATTCCATTGTTGAAGTAGCTCTTCCTGAACTAATCGTTCGTAATACGGTTACGTAACCGAATTTTTCCGCTAATGGTACCTTAGCTTTAATAACTCTTGCACCACCTTTATTTTCCATGCCCTCAACCTTACCTCTACGTCTGTTAAAATCACCGATAATATCACCCATATATTCTTCAGGTGTTACTACCTCTGCAGACATAATTGGCTCAAGTAATTTTGGGCTTGCTTTTGCACAAGCATGTTTAAATGCCATTTTTGCAGCTATTTCAAATGATAACGAATCTGAATCGACTTCATGATACGAACCATCTAATAAGGTCACTTTTAAACTATCAACAGGATAACCTGCTAATACTCCATTGTACATTGCCTCTTCAAATCCTTTTTGAACAGCTGGTATATATTCTCTAGGAATATTTCCTCCTTTAATCTTATCTATAAATTGTAATCCGGATTGTCCTTCATCTACTGGTCCAATTTCAATTTGAATATCAGCAAACTTTCCACGTCCACCAGATTGTTTCTTAAATACTTCCCTGTGTTGTACAGTTGAAGTAATAGATTCTTTATAATTAACCTGAGGAGCACCTTGATTACATTCTACCTTGAATTCTCGAACTAAACGGTCAATCAAAATTTCAAGGTGTAATTCGCCCATTCCACTAATCACAGTTTGTCCTGAAGCCTCATCAACTTTAACAGTAAAAGTTGGATCCTCTTCTGCAAGTTTGTGAAGAGCCATATTTAGTTTATCTAAATCTTTTTGTGTTTTAGGTTCAACAGCAATTCCAATTACCGGATCTGGGAAATCCATAGATTCAAGCGTAATTTGTCGCTTTTCGTCACAAAGAGTATCACCTGTTCTTAAATCCTTAAACCCTACAGCAGCACAGATATCTCCTGCTTCAATTACATCCTTTGGAATTTGTTTATTAGCATTCATTTGGTACAAACGAGATATTCTTTCTCTTTTACCGGTTCTTACATTCATTACATATGAACCTGCTTCTATTTTCCCAGAATAAACTCTCATGAATGCCAAACGACCAACAAAAGGATCTGTAGCAATTTTAAACGCTAATGCAGCTAATGGTTCAGTTACATCAGGTTTACGTTCAACTTCCTCATCGTTCTTCGGGTTGATTCCTTTCACACTACCCACATCTAATGGACTTGGAAGGAAAGCAACAATCGCATCTAATAAACGTTGAACACCTTTATTCTTGAATGCTGATCCGCAAAGCACCGGTGTAATTGTCATTTCGATGGTTGCCTTACGAATTACTCCTAACATTTCTTCTTTAGTAATTGAATCCGGATCTTCGAAAAATCTTTCTAGCAATGCATCATCATATTCAGCAACTGCTTCAATTAACTTTCCTCTCCACTCTTCCGCTTCTCCATCAAATTCTGAAGGGATGTCAACTAATTCATAATTAGTTCCCATCTTTTCATCATCATGCCAAATAATCGCTTTATTTTCGATTAAATCAATTACTCCACGAAAATTCTCTTCAGCTCCAATAGGAATTTGTAAAGGAACAGGATTCGCTTTTAGCTTATCCTTAATTTGATTTACAACTGAAAAGAAATCTGCGCCCGAACGGTCCATTTTATTTACAAATGCCATTCTAGGTACATTATATTTATCGGCCTGACGCCATACTGTTTCTGATTGTGGTTCTACACCACCTACTGCACAGAACACTGCTATGGCTCCATCTAAAACTCTTAATGATCTTTCAACCTCTACGGTAAAATCAACGTGTCCAGGAGTATCTATAATATTGATCTTATAATCTTGATTAAGATATTTCCAGTAAGTAGTAGTTGCAGCAGAGGTAATCGTAATTCCTCTTTCCTGCTCCTGCACCATCCAATCCATCGTTGCAGCCCCATCGTGTACTTCCCCAATACGATGCGTAATACCAGTATAGAACAGAACTCTTTCTGTTGTAGTAGTCTTACCAGCATCAATGTGAGCCATGATTCCGATATTCCTGGTGTTTTGAAGTGCTTTACTCATTATTTCTTTAACCCCTTATTTCCCTATTATTAAAATCTAAAATGCGCAAACGCCTTATTAGCGTCAGCCATTCTATGAGTTTCTTCTTTTTTCTTAAAGGCTCCACCTTCTTCGTTAAATGCAGCCATTATCTCCTGAGATAATTTTTCGGCCATATTTTTACCGCTACGCTGACGAGAAAATTTGATCATGTTTCTGATACTGATCGCAGTTTTTCTTTTTGGATTTACTTCCATTGGAACCTGGAATGTTGCACCACCAATTCTTCTACTTTTAACCTCAACCATTGGTGTTACATTTTCTAAAGCTTTTTTCCAAATCTCAAGTGGAGTTTTCTCTTCGTCTTTATTTTTAGCAGCTAGCATATCCATTGCATCATAAAAAACTTTGTATGCAAGGTTTTTCTTACCGTCAACCATAAGATCATTAACAAATCTTGTAACCAAAGTATCGTTGTACCTTGGATCTGGTAATATTAATCGCTGTTTTGGTTTTGATTTTCTCATTTCTCTCTAAACTCTTTGATTTAGTTTATTTTTTTGGTCTCTTAGTTCCGTATTTTGAACGTCTTTGAGTTCTACCTTCAACTCCTTAAGTATCTAAAGCACCTCTTATAAGATGATATCTAACACCAGGAAGATCTTTTACTCTACCACCTCGTATTAAAACAATCGAGTGTTCCTGTAAATTATGACCTTCTCCAGGAATGTAAGCATTCACCTCTTTCCCATTTGTCAATCTTACCCTTGCTACCTTTCTCATTGCTGAGTTTGGTTTCTTAGGCGTTGTAGTATATACACGAGTACATACTCCTCTTCTTTGAGGACAAGCATCTAAAGCAGGAGCTTTTTTCTTCTCCACAATTTGAGTTCTTCCTTTTCTTACTAACTGCTGTATTGTAGGCATATAGACAACTATTTAAATTAATTCTTTTATAAAATCGGTCTGCAAAGGTATTCTTTTTTTTAATAAATCCACAATAATTATTAATTTATTTCGCTTTTTTACAGCAACTTTTATGGATTTATTTTTTTACTTCAAACACCTATAAACAATCCAAAAATCTCTGATTTTTATTTATTTAACCGCTCAAAATTTTAGCCGGAAAATGCCGCAAAAGTATATTCTTTTTTAGAAAATAACAAACGAAAACAAACTTAATTAGCATTTTTTTTCTATTTAGAAAGGTTTTTAATATTTAAAGAGAATTAGCCCGGTATTTCAGAAAGGATTTTTATACATTATTATATTATATGAACTTGTGTGTTTCTAAAAAATTACTATTTTTGATGCCCATTTATCTATCTTATTATAAATGTTTTGTTTTTAAGAAATTACAAGAAAATAATTATTAATTAAATCATTAAATACGTATGAAGACTTATCAAACTGATAAAATTAGGAATATCGCTTTGGTTGGTAATGCGGGGTCTGGTAAGACCTCGATTGCAGAAGCGATGCTTTTTGAAGGTGGAGTAATTGATAGGAAAGGAACAGTAGGTAGTAATAATACTGCTTCTGACTATAATGAAATTGAACATGAAAATGAAAATTCAGTTTTTTCAACTGTATTATATACAGAATTCAATGACCACAAAGTAAATATTATCGACACTCCAGGTGCAGATGATTTTATTGGAGGAGTAATATCTTCATTTTCTGCTACTGATCTTGCCGTAATGTCAATTAATGCACAGCATGGTGTTGAAGTTGGAACAGAAATCCTAAATCGACATTGTGAAAAATATAATAAACCATTGATGTTTGTTATAAATAAGTTGGATCATGAAAATGCCAATTATGAGAAAGCACTTGAATCTCTCAAGACTTCATTTGGAAACAAGGTTGTTGTGGTTCAATATCCTTTGACAAGTGGTCCTGATTTTAATTCTATCATTGATGTGCTATTAATGAAGATGTACAAATTTAATGATAAAGGTGAAAGAGAAATTTTAGAGATACCAGCTGATCAAAAAGATACTGCTGAGGAATTACATAACACCTTAGTTGAAGCTGCTGCAGAAAATGATGAGCAACTTATGGAACTTTTCTTCGAAAAAGGTTCTTTGGACGAAAATGAAATGAGAAAAGGCATTTCAGCTGGTCTTATTGCTCGTGGAATGTTTCCAGTTTTCTGTATTTCTGCAGAAAAGAGTTACGGTATTAAAAGAATCTTAGAATTCATTACCAATGTTGCTCCTTCTCCTGATAGGATGCCTGCTCCAGAGAATATGGATGGTAAAGTGATAGAGTGTAAAGAAAGTGATCCAACTTCGTTATTTATATTTAAGACTGCAAATGAATCTCATATTGGAGAAATAAACTATTTTAAGGTTACATCAGGGCATGTTTCTGAAGGCATGGATCTAAATAATAATAATACCAATACGAAGGAAAGATTATCTCAGTTATATGTAGTAGCTGGTAAAAACAGAACTAAAGTTACAAAACTTGTTGCTGGTGATATTGGAGCAGCTGTTAAGCTTAAGAATACAAAAACAAACCATACTTTATCAGATGCAAAGAATTCTTTCAAATTTCCAGTAATTAAATTCCCAGAGCCAAAGCACAGAACTGCAATTAAAGCTGTAAATGAGTCTGATGACGAAAAATTAGGAGAAGCATTAACAAGATTGCACGAAATTGATCCTACAGTAACAATCGAATATTCTAAAGAATTAAAACAGATTATATTATATGGACAAGGTGAATATCATTTAAATAATATTGTTAAATGGCATTTAGATAATATTTATAAGATTGAAACTGAATTTTATGCACCCAAGATTCCTTATAGAGAAACAATTACAAAAATTGCAGGGGCTACTTACAGACATAAAAAACAATCTGGTGGATCAGGTCAGTTTGGAGAAGTACATATAGTGATTGAACCTTACAAAGAAGGAATGCCAGATCCAACTAGCTATAAAGTAGATGGCAAGGATATTAAAGTGAATGTTAGAAACAAAGAAGAACATCCACTTGCTTGGGGAGGAATGTTAGTGTATTATAATTGTATTGTAGGTGGTGCTATTGACGCAAGATTCTTACCTGCTATCCTAAAAGGTATCATGGAGAAAATGGAGGAAGGACCTCTTACTGGTTCTTATGCTCGTGACATTAGAGTTGCTGTTTACGATGGTAAAATGCACCCTGTTGATTCAAATGAAATCTCATTCAAGCTTGCAGGACGTAATGCCTTTAGAGCTGCTTTTAAGAATGCAGGTCCAAAAATCATGGAACCAATTTATGACGTTGAAGTACTTGTGCCATCTGACAGAATGGGCGATGTTATGAGTGACTTGCAAGGAAGAAGAGCTATGATTGAAGGGATGAATAGTGATAAAGGTTTTGAAAAACTTAATGCTAAAGTTCCTTTGGCTGAACTCAACAAATATTCAACTGCATTAAGTTCATTAAGTGGTGGTAGAGCAACTTACACCATGAAGTTTTCAAAATACGAACAAGTTCCAATGGATGTTCAAGATAAATTAATGAAAGCGTTCGAAGAAGAAGAAGCAGAAGATTAGTATTCAACTATAGTTCAATAAAAAAGCATGATTGATATCAATCATGCTTTTTATTTTATATATACTAATTTATATCAACGATATAATCTTATTACTCCAAAGCTTGAGCTTGCGCCTCCTGTTTCAGTTCCTGTTCCAGAATCATTACCCCCTGTATTTTCATCTTCTGTTTGTTTACTGTTCCAGTTATTATTGTTGTAATTCACATTATCCCATCCCATAACTTCCACAACAAAGAAATAGTTTCCTTCGGCTGCTTCTCTGTTCCCATTTCTAATTTTTCCATCCCAGCCTTCCCAATCGCGGATATCACCTTCATACTCATGAACAAGCTGACCGGCTTGCGTAAAAATTGTTATTTTAAAATTCCTAATGGATTGGTATCCCTCCTTTGGAATGAAATAATCATTCTTAGTATCGCCATTGGGCGTAAAAACATTAGGGAATTCTATCTTGGAAGGTTCAACTTTAATATTCAAGAAGATAGAATCAATACATCCATATTCACTTTCACTATACATTCTTATAACGTAAGTTCTACCGGAATCAGCAGCGCTATAATAATAGGTATGTTCTGGCTCCAATAAATAATCTGCTGTAAATACTGTATCCTCTTCATTATTCCAGAGTGTATCTCCAAAAAACCAGATATAATCCTTACCATTAAGAGATTCATTTGTGAATCTAACCTGAAGAGGTGCAGACCCACTAATTTCCGTCTCACCACCTCCTGTATTAATTATCTCCTGTGTTTTATCATCTAATGTTGTCCAATAAAAATCTGCATCAGTTTCAATAGCGGTATATTCAATATCATCTTCTGCAATGCATCCAAAACGATCTGTAACAATTACAGAAAAAGTTGTGTTTTCAGTTGGTAATTCCGAATTATTATCTGTAGGATCCTCTGCAACACTGGTAAATGGTCCATTATAACTTCTAAAGCTATCCATTTCAGGCGTTGAAGACCATTCGTATTTGTTTATTTTGTTTTGCAGTACATAGGATTCATCCGTAAGAGGATCAAAATAACTGTAAGGTGTGTTGAAATAACTTGTTGTATGATAATATGGCTCAGTTAATAAAGCCAGGTAATCACAATCATTTTCGTCGTGAAATAGAATCTCTACACTTAATTGTTCACTTTGGTATACCCAGGCTATATATTCTTGCGTGTTTGACCCATCATATAAAACAACTTTATATCCTCCATTTGATAATCCTGTGGCAGTTGAATTTGTTGAGTCATTATTAATTGAAAAACTGCTAATAATATCAGTAAAATCTTGTGTTGTTTCATTATACTTGAACCATTCAAAATCAAACCCTCCAAGATCAGTTGAATCATTTGCAGTTAATTGTACTTCACCTACAATGTCAGAACAGTAAACAAAGATCGAATCGCTATCTGAATATTCTGTTGCCTGAGAGAATTCCGTCGGCGAAGAAATTTGAGAGAAACCATCTAATCCAAAAGTTAAGATCAATAATAAACTTAAATATCTAAAAATCATTCTAAAATATATTTTCCGAACATTTTTAAGAAAACTACAATAATAACAATTATCGGCTAATTAAATTGTATAGAATATTGCTTTTTTACTTATCAACACAAAAAAATAATTACGTATAGCTAACATATATAACAATAACTAGGAATGTGTATAAATACTTTTGCTGTGTCTTGGTTCAACAAATAATACGGTATATTTTTACAGATTCTAATTTTGTAAAAACATAAAGAAGATTATATAGTGTACGATTATTTAAATGAATTAAACGAAGCACAGAAAGAAGCTGTTGTTAATTATCGAGGAGCATCGTTGGTTATAGCAGGCGCTGGTTCAGGAAAAACTAGAGTTCTGACATATAGAATTACCCATTTACTTGCTAATGGAATCCCAGCACACAAAATTTTGGCTCTAACTTTCACCAACAAAGCAGCGGCAGAAATGAAATCGCGAATTGCAAAGATGGTTGGTAACGATGTAGCCCGATTCCTATGGATGGGAACTTTTCATTCCATTTTTGCAAGAATTTTACGCTCTGAAGCTGAGCATCTTGGTTACACTTCCAATTATACAATTTACGATACCATAGATTCCAAAAATCTGGTTAAAAAGATTATTAAAGAACTTGGTTTAGATGATAAAACATACAAGCCAAATGAAATATATGGAAGGATTTCAAGTGCAAAAAATAATCTGATCACAGCAAAAGCTTATAGCAGTAATCAGCAAATAGTTATCCAGGATCAGAAAAGTAAGCGCCCAAGAATGGCTGAAATTTATATGATTTATGCCAACAGGTGTAAGAAAGCTGATGCTATGGATTTTGACGACTTACTTTTAAATACCAATATATTGTTTAGGGATTTTCCTGATGTACTTGAAAAGTATCAAGATAAATTCCAGTACATTTTGGTTGATGAGTATCAGGATACCAATTTTTCGCAATATTTAATCATAAATAAACTAAGCGAAAAGACTAAAAATATTTGTGTTGTTGGAGACGATGCACAAAGTATATATGCTTTCCGTGGCGCTAAAATTGAGAATATTTTAAATTTTAGAAAAGATTATCCTGAATACCAATTATATAAACTTGAACAGAACTATCGATCAACAAAAACAATTGTTGAGGCAGCTAATAGTCTAATAAAAAAGAATAAAGAACAAATCCCTAAGAAAGTATACTCGAAAAATGATGTTGGTGACAAAATAAAAGTTATTGAAGCCGAAACAGATAAGGATGAAGCTTATACAGTAGCAAGAATCATCCAGGATACTGCAATTGATCGGGGTTACGAGTACAAGGATTTTGCAATATTGTATAGAACCAATGCACAATCCAGAAGCTTTGAAGAAGCTTTGCGAAGGTTCAATATTCCTTATAAAGTTTTTGGTAGCATATCATTTTACCAACGAAAAGAGATTAAAGATGTTCTTGCATACTTTCGACTAGCAGTAAATCAGAAAGATGACGAAGCTCTTTTAAGAATTATTAATTATCCTACTCGAGGTATTGGACAAACCACTGTTTCAAAAATTGAGACTTATGCTAACAGTCAAGATTTGAATATTTGGGAAGTATTATTAAAAATAGATAAGATCCAAACAGGATTAAATGCCGGAACTATAAACAAATTAGTAAAATTCAGAAATCTGATTCAGGGCTTTGCCGAAGACATTAAAAGTTTAGATGCATACGATGCAGCTATGGAAGTGGCAAAAGAATCAGGAATCTTAAAAGAATTACACAACCCTGAATCGCATGAAGAGCAGACTAAGTATGAAAATGTTGAGGAACTATTAAATGGTATCAAAGAATTTGTAGATGAACATGATGATCCCGAATTCTTTCCTTCTCTAGACAGGTTCATGGAAAATGTTGCTTTATTAACAAATCAGGACAATGAAAAAAACGAAGATTTTAATAAAGTAACAATTATGACTATTCATTCTGCAAAAGGATTAGAATTTAAATTTGTATTTCTAGCCGGTTTAGAAGAAGAACTATTTCCTTCATCAATGTCATCAGGAACACAAAAAGAGCTTGAAGAAGAAAGAAGATTATTTTATGTTGCACTCACCCGTGCCGAAGAATCAGCCATGATTTCTTTTGCTAAGGAGAGATACAAGTGGGGCGTTCCGACATCATGTCGCCCTAGTCGGTTCATTAAGGAGGTCGATGAGCAGTATCTAGAATTGCCAGAATCCTTCTACGATCAACCAACTACTCCATTTGGAGACAATCTTTTTGAAGAACCCGCTAAGCCTCGGTTTGAAAAAAAGAAAAAAGGGGTTAATGCTACAATACCTTTAATTAATAAAAAATTAGTAAAACTTAGCGAAGCTAATGCAAAAACTAGCCAAAGCAAAACAGATTTTAAACCAGACGATCCTTCTTTAATTAAGCAAGGAATGATTGTTAAGCATGCTAAATTTGGATTAGGTGAAGTAATATTGATTGAAGGTACTGAACCAAACAAAAAAGCTAAAGTTAATTTTGAAGTTATTGGAGAAAAACAACTACTCTTAAAATTTGCCAAATTACAAATTGTATCAGAATAAATATCTTATAAATCTTTGATTGCTAAACCAAAATAGACTATTTTTGCACTAAATTACTACAAAAATTATGGAATATAATACAAGCAGAAAGAAACTCGTATTGCCTGAGTATGGAAGAAATATCCAAAAGATGGTTGAACTTGCACAAGCTGAACCGGACAGAGAAAAAAGAAACAAGATGGTTCAAGCTATCATTGCAATTATGGGTAATATGAATCCTCATTTAAGAGATATTGCTGATTTCAAGCACAAATTATGGGATCATTTAGCAATTATATCAGAATTTAATTTAGATATCGACTCACCTTATGAGCCTCCTTTAATTGAAACATTGTTGGAGAAACCTGAGCAAGTTCCCTATAAGGGTAATAATGCAAAATTTAAGCATTATGGACAAACTATTGAAAAAATGGTTCAGGTTGCTGTTGATATGGAAGAAGGAGAATTAAAAGAAATTTTAATTCAACTTATTGCAAATCATATGAAAAAAAGCTACTTAACATGGAATAAAGAGGCTGTAGCTGATGAGCAAATTTTCAAAGATTTAAAGATCATTTCTAAAGGTAAAATCGATATAAATATTGATGAAACCATCTTAACTGAAACTAAAGAAATATTAGCAAAAAATAAAAGGAGAAGGATTCAGAGAAAGAAATAATTTTTAACCCAAAATTCACATCTATGAGTTCGTTTGTTATCACGGGTGGTAAAAGACTAAAAGGTGATATTTATCCTCAAGGAGCAAAAAATGAAGCACTCCAAATTTTGTGCGCTGTTCTATTAACTCCTGAACAAGTTACAATTCACAACGTGCCTAATATTAGAGATGTAAATAAACTAATAGATTTAATTGAAAGCATTGGGGTTAAAGTTGATAAACTGGATAAATCTTCGTACTTGTTTCAGGCAGATAAGATAAACTTTGATTACTTGCACACTGAAGAATACAGGGAGAAATCTACGAGTCTTCGGGGATCTATTATGATGATAGGACCTCTTTTAGCGAGATTCGGAAAAGGCTATATTCCGAAACCAGGAGGTGACAAAATTGGTCGTAGACGTGTTGATACTCACTTTATCGGATTTGAAAAACTTGGAGCTAAATTCGAATTCAGTCATAAAGAAAACTCATATAATGTTAAAGGAAAAACTTTAAAAGGAGCAAAAATGCTTCTTGAAGAAGCTTCTGTAACCGGCACTGCAAATATTATTATGGCAGCAGTTTTGGCTCATGGACAAACCGTCATTTATAATGCGGCATGTGAACCATATATTCAGCAGTTGTGTAAAATGTTGGTTAGCATGGGGGCTAAAATTTCTGGAATAGGTTCAAATCTTTTAACTATCGATGGTGTGAAAGAATTAGGCGGATGCACTCACACCATACTTCCTGATATGATTGAAGTGGGCAGTTTTATCGGTTTAGCTGCAATGACAGGATCCGAGGTTACTATCAAAAATGTTTCATTTGAAAACCTGGGAATTATTCCAAATTCCTTTAGGCGCCTTGGGATTAAATTTGAAAACATCGGTGATGATATTTTTATTCCGGAACAAAGACATTATCAAATCGAAACATTCATTGACGGATCAATCATGACCATTGCAGATGCTCCATGGCCAGGGCTAACGCCCGACTTGTTAAGTGTAATGCTGGTTGTTTCAACTCAAGCTAAAGGAAGTGTTTTAATTCATCAAAAAATGTTTGAGAGTCGATTGTTTTTTGTAGATAAACTCATTGATATGGGTGCGCAAATTATTCTTTGCGATCCACACAGAGCAACCGTTATAGGTTTAAATAATCAAATTCAACTTCGTGCAACTGACATGACTTCGCCTGATATCAGAGCTGGAGTAGCATTATTAATTGCCGCTTTGTCAGCTGATGGAACAAGTACCATTCATAATATTGACCAGATTGATCGCGGATATCAAAACATTGATGAGCGTTTGAATGCTATTGGCGCCGATATTAAGCGAATAAATTAGGCAAATCATTGTCATATTATTAATTATAATTTATTTTTGCGTGCCAATTTGGCGTAAAATTCTATTTGGCAAATATTTTGATATCATTATGCCGAAAAATTTTACGCAATTATTAATCATTTTTCAAATTTTAAGAGAATGACAACAAAGAAGACAGAAAAGAAAGAGGGAAAAGATAAAAAAACAACTCAGCAAAGTAAAAAGCAATCTTCAAAAGCTAAAAGTACAAAGCAAGAAAAAAAGAACGAAGAAGTTAAAGAGTCTGAAAAAGAAGTTGAAAATAAAAAAGAAAAGTCTGATAAGGAGAAATTTGAAGAAATTAATGACAAGTATCTTCGCTTAGCGGCTGAGTATGACAATTATAGAAAAAGAACGTTAAAAGAACGTATGGAACTGACAAAAACGGCAGGTGAAGATATTCTAGTAAACATATTACCTGTTATTGATGATTTTGAAAGAGCCCTAGGTTCCATAGATCAAGCTACAGAAATTGATGCCGTAAAAGAAGGAGTTCAGCTAATTTACAGTAAGTTCAAGGAGTTTCTCAAACAACGAGGAGTAAAAGAGATTGAAGCCAAAGAAAAAGATTTTGATACAGATTTACATGAAGCAATCACAAAAATACCTGCACCTGATGAGAAATTAAAGGGAAAAGTTGTTGATGTAGTTGAAAAGGGATATTACTTGCATGAAAAAGTTATTCGCTTTTCGAAAGTGGTTATTGGAGAATAAGACTAAAAGAAAGTAAAATCATATGTCCAAAAGAGATTATTACGAGGTATTAGGAGTATCGAAAAGCGCTTCTCAGGAAGAAATCAAAAAAGCATATAGAAAACAAGCTATACAATATCATCCGGATAAAAATCCAGGAGATAAGGACGCTGAAACCAAATTTAAAGAAGCTGCTGAAGCTTATGAGATATTAAGCAATGCTGATAAACGTAGCAGATATGATCGATATGGACATGCCGGAGTTGGTGGTGCCTCAGGTGCAGGAGGATTTAGTGGTGGAATGACAATGGAGGATATATTCGAAAATTTTGGTGATATATTCGGTAGTGCTTTTGGTGGAAACTTTGGAGGTTTTAGTGGGTTTGGTGGATTTGGTGGATCTCGCCAAAGAGGAAGAAGAGTAAATAAAGGATCTAACCTTCGAGTAAAAGTTTCTTTATCGCTAAAAGATATTGCTCACGGAGTAAACAAAAAAATCAAAGTAAATAAGTATGTGGCATGTGATACATGTAGCGGAAGTGGTGCAAAGGATGGCTCATCACATAGTACCTGCTCAACATGTAATGGTTCAGGTCAAGTAACCAGAGTGACCAGTACTTTTTTAGGCCAGATGCAAACTACACAAACATGTCATGTATGCGGAGGAGAAGGAAAAACAATTACTCATAAATGTACAAAATGTCATGGTGAGGGTATTGTTAAAGAATCTGAAGTAATATCACTGGATATTCCTGCAGGTGTTGCTGAGGGAATGCAATTATCAGTAAGTGGTAAAGGTAATGCAGCGCGTCGTGGTGGAGTTAATGGCGATTTAATCGTATTGATCCAGGAAGAAAAACACCCTGATTTAGTTCGGGATGGGAATGATCTGATCTACGGATTATATCTCAACTTTGCAGAGGCTGCTCTGGGAGCTCCTGTTTAAATACCAACCGTTGATGGAAAAGTAAAAATTAAAATTGAACCGGGCACTCAACCTGGAAAGATTCTTAGGTTAAGAGGCAAAGGATTACCCGAAGTTAATGGTTATGGTAAAGGAGATTTATTAGTAAACATAAATGTTTGGATTCCTAAAACCTTGTCTAAAGAAGAGCAAAAACTGGTGGGTCAGTTTGCAAATGCTGAAAATTTTAAGCCTCAACCAAGCAACGAGGATAAAAATTTCTTTGATCGCATGAAGAATTTTTTTGAATAAAATCCATCACTAAAATATTAAAAAACCCTGCTTAAATTTTGGCAGGGTTTTATATTTTATTTGGTTATTAGATTAACTATTCTCTTCGGTTTCAATATCTTTCAACACTCCTTTTTCAATAAATTTCCAACCTCCAATCATACTCGAAGTAACTCCCCTTCGTTCAATATAATCATGATAGAACACCAAATAAATATGAATCATAGCAAAGAGAATAAATACCCACATCAAAATATGATGAATGTTTCGTGTTGGCAAATCTCCACCTAAGAGGGGAACAATCCATGCAAATAGTTTAGGAAACCATGAGTCGCTCATAGCTGCATACATTCCAAATCCTGTTAAGCTTTGTAAAACAAACGCTAAAAATGTAAAAAAATATGTGAATGCAGCTAGAGAGTTGTGCCCTATATCCTTCATCTTTTTATGAACAACTTGTAAAATATCAACTTTAAGAACACATAGGATTTCCTTCCATTGATGTTTCTTATAAGGAATAAAATTATCCCAACGAGCATATTTGTTACCTACAAATCCCCAATATAATCTGGCAACAAAATTAAAGAAGAATATAAACGCTGCCACAAAATGTATAAACCGGATCGTTCCAAACAGATAACTATATGAAGCTTCTGCCGTATTTGGAGCACCGATGGGGTTTCCTATTAGATATCCTGTTGCACATAAAACAACGATGGATACAACGTTTATCCAGTGATAAAACCTAACAGGAAGCTCCCAAACATAAACTTCTCTTAAATTTGTTTTTCGAGCTGTATGTGCATATCGTGCCATAATTAAAAGGTTTGAATTTGATGAACATATGATCCTTTTTCATCATAAAGATGAACAGCACAGGCAATACAAGGGTCGAATGAATGTATTGTCCTTAATATCTCGAGTGGATTTTCAGGATCGGCTATAGGTGTACCAATTAAGGATTCTTCATAAGCTGAACGTTGTCCTTTACCATCCCGAGGAGATGCATTCCATGTACTTGGAACAACAAGCTGATAGTTATCAATCAACTTATCCTTAATAACAATCCAGTGAGCCAGAGCTCCACGAGGCGCTTCAGTTAAACCGACTCCTTTTGCATTAGCTGGCCAAGTTGAAGGATCCCATCTGTCTTTCGTAAAGGTACGATCGTCACCATTTTTAATATTTGCCAATAAACTATTGAAAAATTCCATTGACCAACCAGCAATCAATTTAGTTTCCAAACCTCTGGCAGCAGTTCTACCTAAGGTTGAGAATAAAGCATCAACTGGAACATTCAGTGTTTTTAAAGCCCAGTGAACTACTTCCTTATACTCTTCGCGACCTGATGCATATCCTACTAACATTCTTGATAATGGACCTACTTCCATTGCATTACCTTTCCATCGTGGTGTTTTTAACCAGCTATACTGCTGATCAGTATTTAGATAATCGTACGGTGGTTTTGGTCCTGTATAGTTCAAGTTGGTTTGACCATCCCACGGATGTTTAGGATCTGGACTGCCGTCATAAGTATAATATGAATGTGCAATACATTCCTGAATTTGTTCTGGATCAGTTGCATCAACGGGAACAACTTTACTTAAATCGCGCCCCATAATAATGCCTCGTGGAAACTTAAAATTATCTACGTCAGCATATCCATTAGTAGGTAAATCACCATATGACAAGTAATTGGTTAAGCCACCACCAATTCCTCCCCAATCAAGATAAAATGGAGCAATAGCCATTAAATCAGGAATATAAACTTGTTCTATAAATTGTACTGCTCCTTTTAATAGTTCAGCAACATAGGCAAGGCGCTCGCTATTAATGGCATTATTTTCATTAATATTTAATGAACATGGAACGCCACCAACTAAATAATTCGGGTGTGGATTCTTACCACCAAAAATAGTATGAATCTTAACAATTTCCTTTTGCCATTCAAGGGCTTCCAAATAGTGTGCAACACCAATTAAGTTTACTTCTGCTGGAAGTTTGTAGGCTTTGTGTCCCCAATATCCATTGGCAAATATTCCTAATTGTCCACCTTCAACGAACTTAGTTAGTCGCTTTTTTAAATCTGAAAAATAACCTGGTGAACTTTTAGGCCATTTTGAAATTGACTGCGCTAATTGAGATGTTTTAGCAGGATCGGCAGATAGTGCAGATACTACATCAACCCAATCAAGTGCATGTAAGTGATAAAAATGCACCACATGATCTTGCATGTATTGAGCACAAAACATGAGGTTTCTAATTAGTTCTGCATTAGGAGGTATTACAATATCCAATGCATTTTCAACGGAACGTACAGATGCTAATGCATGCACTGTAGTACAAACACCACAAACACGCTCAGTAAATGCCCATGCATCTCGAGGATCGCGTCCTTTCAAAATGATCTCCATTCCACGAACCATCGTTCCTGAGCTAAAAGCATCAACAATTTTTCCGTCTTTTATTTCGGCCTCAACTCTGAGGTGACCTTCAATTCTTGTAACAGGGTCAACTACAATTCTTTTACTCATAATTGTATTTTTAAGTTTTTGTATGTTGAACTGATAAATAAGTTCATTTTAAATCAATTATTAATATAAAATCCTTATGATTCTTGCTCTTCGAGTTCTGCTTTCCCAACTGCAATCTCTCTTCGTTTCATTATATTTGTGCTTATTGCATGAGCAGCAATTCCTGCGCCTGTTGCAATACCAACAATAACTCCAATCTTATCGGCAGTTTTTTCGATTCCGAACCCTGGGAAGCTTTGCAAATGCTTATAAAATGGTCCGTTATCCCAGAAATTAGCTTCTGAACACCCTATACATGGATGCCCTGACTGAATTGGGAAACTTACTCCATTATTCCATCTAATTACACCACATGAGTTGTATGTATTAGGTCCTCTACATCCCATTTTATATAGGCAGTACCCTTTTTTCGCATTTTCATCATCAAAAGTTTCAACAAATAAACCTGCATCGTAATTTGGACGACGATAGCACGTATCATGAACCCTTCGTGAATAAAATTCTTTAGGACGACCTAAACTATCCAATTGAGGAATTCGTTCGAAAGTTAAATAATGAACAATAACACCAGCCATAACTTCTGCTATTGGAGGACAACCTTGAACGTTAATGATTGGTTTTCCATGAATTACTTTGTGAACTGGTTTAGCTCCTGTTGGATTAGGATTTGCAGCCTGAACACAACCTGCCGATGCACAATTACCCCAAGCAACTATGGCTGCTGCTCCTTCTGCTACTTCCTTTAATATCTCTATGGAGCTTCTTCCTCCTATTGTGCAGTAAGCTTCATTTTTGGTAGGTATTGAACCTTCAACCATTAAAATGTACTCACCATGATGATTTTTCATGGTATCATGCAACGATTTTTCAGCTTGATGGCCCGCTGCAGCCATTAATGTTTCAGTGTAATCAAGCGATACTTTATCCAATAAAATATCCGCTACGATTGGATGCGATGATCTAATAAATGATTCACTACAGCAGGTACACTCCTGAAAATGCATCCAGAGTATCGGAATCCGTTTTTTGGATTCGAGGGCTTTTGCTATTTGTGCAACGCCTGATGCTTGAAGTCCAAGCAATGCTCCCATCATTCCGCAAAATTTCATGAAATCACGGCGTGAATAGCCCTTGTCACGAATTTCCTGATACAATGTTTTTTCTTTTTCGCTCATAATAATTCGCTTTTATTGTTTGTACTCAGATAATCTATATTCTCAATCTTTTCGCAATTTAATTTTCCAGAAATTAGGATCTCATCTCCAAGCTCGTAGTTGTCATTTGTCGGGATTTCCATCATAATAATTCCAGGTTTGTATTTTACACAAACCCTTACCGACGATTGGTCACTTAAGATTTCAACCACTTCGCCTGTAAAAACAAATGGATTCTGATCTTCTCTTTCCATCATGAATTTGATTGGGCAATAGCCATGCCGCAAACATGACAAAAGTCATGTTTTGCTAATCCTTTGATAATTTTAAATATTGATTTTGAGATACTTGGGATGCTAATAAAAAATATGCTTTAAAACATGTTTTAGAGAAAAAGATGCGGAATTCTGTAATTAATATATGGAATCTCGTAGTTATAAATTCTGATTCCTAATTCTTATATTTAATGTAGGTTGTTTAGCTGCAAACCTGTTGTCTTTCCTTGTGCTTTTTCAGCTTATCTCTAAAAGTCGATAAGCTAAGATTTAGTAATTTTGCAGCATTTGTTTGATTTCCTTTTGCTTTCTCTAATGCCTGGTTAAGTAATTTATATTCTAAACATTCCATTACCTGAGTGAACTCCATTCCTTTATCGTTAAAGCATACAGAACATGCGTTAATAACTCTTTCTAAGGGATTATTCAAAACTATTTCCTTGGGTATTTCATTGATTGTAATCTCCTTTTCTGCAAAAAGAGCAGCTCGTTGTATAACATTGCGTAATTCTCGAACATTACCTGGCCAATGGTAACTTGTTAAGTAAGCCAGTGCTTCATTTGTGATTTTTAGCTTACGGTTTGGTGCATATTTATTGATAAAATATTCAACCAGAAGTGGAATATCATCCATTCTTTCTCTGAGAGGCGGTATTTCAACTGTAACAACATTCACACGATAATATAAATCGGATCTAAAAAGATTTCTTTTAACCAATTCATTTAAATCAACCTTCGATGCACAAATCAATCTAATATCAATGCTTTTAGGTTTCATGCCACCTACGGCCATAATTTCTCTCGATTCTAAAACCCTAAGCAATTTAGATTGAATCTCCATGGGAGTATCATCAATATCATCTAAAAAAATACTTCCTGTATCTGCTACTTCAAACAATCCTTTTTTCTTATTGTCGGCATTTGTAAAGGCTCCTTTCTCATGTCCAAACAACTCGCTTGATAATAATTCGGAAGGCATTGCAGAAAGCCCAATTTTTACCATAGGATTGAGGGAACGAGAACTCAACTTATGAACATAATCAGCAAAAATTTCCTTTCCAACACCAGTTTCTCCGACCAATAAAACAGAGCTATCCGACATAGCTATTTTATCAAGCTTGTACAAGATTTCTCTCATCAATTTATTCTGTGTGATAATTGAAATTGGTTGAGTTCCCTTCATCTTTATTACTAATTTATTTTTTCAAAACAAGTTACAGATAATTAACGTTTTATTTTAAGTAATGTTTAAAACTAACATATTCTTGGTAATTGTTCTCCGCTTATCATATCTACAATCCTTTTGCTTCCTATTACTGTTTCCAGTTGTACTTTGCCCAGATGATTCTCGGTTACAATCCCAATAATTTTACTATTTACACCTTCTGGATGTTTCTTCATAATTTGCAATACTTTATCGGCCTCGTTCTCTGGAAGAAATATCAATATTTTGCCTTCGTTTGCTACATAAAGAGGATCAAATCCTAACAACTCACATGCTCCATTTACAGTTTCATCAATAGGTAATTCCTTTTCAAATAAGGTTATTCCCGTATTCGACGATTTTGCAATTTCATTTAAAGTACTTGCTAATCCACCTCGAGTGGGATCCCTTAAGACATGCAAATCATCACAGTTTTCGAAAACTTCTTGCATCATAGTATTTAATGATGCAGAATCACTTACT
>PKTC01000083.1 GCA_002869305.1 Marinilabiliales bacterium | reverse complement strand
TGGTAAGTGATCAATATCATCAGCTTGCTTTAGCATTATATCACAGGTAAAACCGGTGTATAGAAGTAAAATTACAAATTTCATTCATCAAGGTCAATGATTTGAATATATAAAAGCACGATTTTATTTGAAACATTCAGGACTTGTATTAATTTTGATCTTATAATTTCGTGTATGTATTCGAAAAGCCTTTTTAAAGAAAATCTTAGGATTGCATTCAGTTCCATTCGTTCTAACTTGCTTAGAACAACACTTACAGTATTTATTATTGCTTTTGGCATAATGGCATTGGTTGGCATATTAACAGCAATAGATTCGATTAAAGGAACAATTAGTAATCAGTTTCGAAGTATGGGTGCCAATACCTTCTCAATTGTGAATCGGGATAACAGAGTTCGTGTTGGTGGGCGAGTAGAAAGATATAGAAGTATTGAGTTTAGAGAGGCAATGAAATTTAAGGAGGAATTCAATTTTCCGGCACTTGTTTCTATCTCGACTTCAGCCTCCGATATTGCTACCGTAAAATATAAATCAAAAAAAACAAATCCTAATATTCCAGTGGTTGGATCCGATGAAAATTATTTAATTACATCTGGTTATGAAATAAAAAAAGGCCGAAATTTTACCATTAATGATATACAAGAAAATGCTCATGTCGTTATTATTGGGTCAGGCTTAATTAAAGATATCTTTGAAGATGGTGAAGATCCTTTAGATAAAGTAATTAGCATTGGAAATGGAAAATATAAAGTTATAGGAGTACTTAAAGAGAAGGGTTCTAGTTTTGGTTCCTCGGGAGATAAAATTTGTATTTTACCTATAACCAGTGTTCGTCAATATTTCTCAAGACCAAATATGAATTTTAGAATCTCAGTTTTGCCACAAGACTCAAAGATTTTGAAAGCAGCTATCAACGAATCAGAAGGAATTTTTAGAGTCATTAGAAAACTAAGAAGTTTTGAGAACAATAATTTTTCTATAGAAACTAGTGATAGTTTATCAAATTTGTTAATAAAAAACATAAGATATGTAACATTAGCCGCAACCATCATTGGTATAATTACGTTATTTGGAGCAGCGATCGGTTTAATGAATATCATGCTCGTATCCGTTACAGAAAGAACAAGAGAAATTGGAATTCGCAAAGCAATTGGAGCTAAAGCTTCTATTATTAGGCGACAGTTCTTATATGAATCAATTCTGATAGGTCAGCTAGGAGGATTTTTCGGAATTATTTTAGGTATATTAATTGGAAATGTTGTATCTTTAGTAACCGGAGGAACGTTTATAATTCCTTGGTTTTGGATATTAAGCGGCGTTTTCCTTTGTTTTATAGTCGGTTTAATATCAGGATTGTTTCCAGCAATAAAAGCCTCGAAACTTGATCCTATAATATCATTACGTTACGAATAAAATGTCATTATGAAAGAATTGGTTATTGAAAAAACAGTTAAAACTCCATACATTAATTTCGATGCCGAATCCGGAATTTTAAAAATAATTGGTAGATCTATTCCTGAAAATCCAGAAGATTTCTACAGTAAACTTTTTGACTGGGTAAACGAGTATTTCAAATCACCTCAAAATGAAACATTGGTTAATGTACAACTTGAGTATATCAATAGCGGGTCTTCAAAATTTATTTTAGACTTTTTTAATTTATTCCAGGATTATAAATCAAAAGGAAACAGTTGTAAAATAAATTGGTATTATGAAGAGGATGATGAAGCTGTTCTGGAACTAGGAAAGCATTACCAAACTATTATCGATGTTCCATTCAAATTGGTTGAGATTTATTAAATTAAGAGTATATAAAAAAAGCCTGACTTCTTAAATAGTGTCAGGCTTTTTGCTTTATAATAATTTATTAAAAAAGTTCTTCAATTAAATCAACTACCCTGCATGAGTAACCCCATTCATTATCGTACCACGAGATAACTTTAACAGTTTTTCCCATAACCATTGTACTTAATGCATCAAAAATGGATGAATGCGAATTATGAATAATATCCACAGAAACGATTGGATCTTCAGTGTATTCTAGAATTCCTTTCATAGGTCCCTCAGCGGCTTCTTTCATAGCAGCATTAACTTCTTCAATAGTAACCTCACGTTTTAAGTTTGCAACAAGGTCAACCATTGAACCAGTTGCAGTAGGAACACGAACTGCCATCCCATCTAATTTACCTTTTAATTCTGGTAAAATTTTACCAACTGCAGATGCAGCACCAGTTGTTGTAGGTATTTGAGAAACGGCTGCAGATCTTGCACGACGTAAATCAGAATGTGGAGCATCTAGTATCATTTGGTCGTTTGTATATGAATGGATAGTAGTCATAAATCCATTTTCTAAACCAAATTTATCATTTAATACCTTTGCAATTGGAGCTAAACAGTTAGTTGTACAGGATGCATTTGAAACACATTTATCTTCTTCTTTTAAGTTTTCTGTATTAACTCCTAACACGATCATATTATCAATCTGATCCTTAGCTGGAACAGTTAATAAAACTTTCTTTGCTCCATTTTTAAGATGATCTCCATAACCGCCTTTTTCACTTTCCTTTTTTCTAAAAATCCCTGTTGATTCTACAACTACATCATGTGTTTCACCCCAAGGTATGTTAATTGGACTTCTTTCTGCACTAACCTTTATCTTTTTACCATTTACAATTATTCCTTCATTATCAAAAGAAACTTCTCCATTAAACTTTCCTTGAGTTGAATCATATTTAAGTAAATGAGCTAAAGTTTTTGTATCTGTTAAATCGTTGATACCAACTATTTCAATATCTGCTCTATCAAGAGCAATTTTAAATACGTTACGGCCTATTCTTCCAAAACCGTTAATGGCAACTTTTATTTTTGACATTTTTTGCTGTTTTAAGGTGATAAATAATTTTAGAAATCAAAATTATATATTCTTATGGATATCTTCAAGGATTTAATAAGAATTAATCTAAATAATTAAGTTAGGAAATTTTAATAAATTCTTCTACAACCAATTAAGCCACCTAACTCGTTTCTTTCTTTTTTTTAAATATTCTTCAGAAATCTCCTGTGCATTAACGATTTTACCGAAGCGATAACTAACAAATAGTGTGAAATAGAATTGTTGATTATCTTCAACATCCATAATTTCCAAGCTGCTTAAATATGCCTGAATCATCACTCCAGCCTCAAGTGCATGTATTAATGTTTCCGACTGACTAAATTCGAAATTTACCCCGGCTTTTAAGAATGCACCTGGCACCAATGATATTTCATCAAATCCATCAAAAAATGATGTTTTCCCATTTATCTGACCTGAAGTGTGAATATCTGCATTAAATTTTTCTTCACGAACTCCATAGACACTATCGTTTAAGGGGTATAAAATTTCATAATATATTGGTTTTTGAATTGCAACAGATGGTCCTATGGAATAAAAATATCTGATTGCTACACTTCCAGGATCTCGTTTACTAAACATTTCATTTTGTTTTCCATATCCAACACGTAAATCAAATACATA
>PKTC01000339.1 GCA_002869305.1 Marinilabiliales bacterium | reverse complement strand
TCTCCTGATACAGGTTGGACGTTTTATGCACAATATAGTTTTAAAACACAATCGAATGTTCTACCAGCTTTAATAGGAGCTTTTGTTTTAGGTTTTTCATCCATTCTCACCGGTTTAAATTTTATTGTTACCATGCATAGAATGAGGGCTCCGGGTATGAAATGGATGAAAATGCCATTGTTTCCCTGGACTTTGTATGGAACTTCATGGATTCAGCTACTGGCAACACCTGTTGTGGGTATTACCTTATTAATGGTAGTTGCTGAGAAACTTTTGAATATAGGTTTTTTTGATCCTGCCTTAGGAGGCGACCCGATTTTATATCAACACTTATTCTGGATCTATTCCCACCCTGCTGTATATATAATGATATTGCCTGCTATGGGTGTTATTTCAGAAGTAATACCAGCTTTTGCTAAGAAAAAGATTTTTGGTTATAATGCCATTGTACTATCAACTATGTTAATTGCTTTTGTGGGTTATTTTGTTTGGGGGCACCACATGTTTACGGCTGGTATGAGTGAAACATCACTATTTGCTTTTTCTTTCCTAACATTTATAGTTGCTATTCCTAGCGCTATTAAAATATTTAACTGGTTGGCTACATTATATAAAGGTTCAATTATGCTTAGAACCCCAATGTATTGGTCGGTATCATTCTTATTTGTGTTTATGATTGGAGGATTAACCGGAATGGTATTAGGTGCATTGTCAACGAATGTTCATTTGCACGATACTGCATTTGTTGTAGCACATTTCCATTTTATAGTATTTGGAGGCCTTGGTTTTGCTTTCTTTGCTGGTATACATTATTGGTTTCCAAAAATATTTGGTAGAATGTACGACGAGGCCTGGGCAAATACTGGATGGATAATATTTTTTATGGGTTTTTTAACATTATATTTTCCCATGTTTTTATTAGGTATAAATGGTATGCCAAGAAGATATTATGATTACGTTCCTGAATTTCATTTTCTAAATATTATTTCATCTTTTGGTGCTTTTATAATGATTGCTGGATTGGTTGTTATACTATTAAACTTATTTAAATCAGCGAAACGAGGAAAGAAGGCAGAAGCAAATCCATGGGGAGCTAATTCATTGGAGTGGACAATTTCAAGCCCTCCAACCTTAGAAAATTTTGAAGAAATACCAGAAATTAAATAAATCAGAATATGACTGAACATTCTGTACACGACCATTATGATCATGAAGGCTCAAAGTTGGGCATGTGGTTATTCATCTTTACTGAGCTTTTGTTCTTTGGAGGATTGTTTATTGTCTATGCGGTAATGCGTTATAAAAACGGAACTGCATTTGCTTTAGCAGGCAAAGAATTAGACGTATTTATAGGTACGTTTAATACCATAATCCTCTTAATTAGCAGTGCTACCATTGCGATGTCGATATCATCCATACAGATGAAAAAGAAAAACCTTACAGTAATTCTATTGGGAATTACTTTAGTTTTAGCAGTTGTTTTTCTTGTAAATAAATATTTCGAATGGGGAGCCAAAATTGAACATGGATTATTTCCTGGGTCAGAAACCTTGCATCAGTTTGGACATGGTGAAACATTGTTTTTTGGATTATATTATTTCATGACTGGATTACATGCTTTGCACATTATAATAGGTATAATATTAATTACTATTATAATGGTAAAAGTGCATAAAGGGAAAATTCATGAAGATCGTTTTGTTCAGTTAGAAAATACAGGTTTATACTGGCATCTTGTAGATATTATCTGGATATTTTTATTCCCATTGTTCTATTTAATTGCTTAAAACATGGAAAATTCAGAACATAAAATAGTAAGTTTTAAAACCTATGGCTTAATACTTTGTGTATTAATAGTATTTACCTTGTCATCGGTTTATGTTACTCATCTTGATTTTGGCAACTTAGGAATTGTTGTAGCACTTTCTATTGCTGCATTAAAATCAGTATTAGTTTTTGGAATTTTTATGCATTTGTTATACGATAAAAAGATGTATGCCTTAATGGTTGTTGGCGTGCTGCTGGTAATGACAATTGTATTAATTATTACTTTTTTAGATTACGGTTATTAAAAGAATTAAATAAGAAGCAATGTATTCAAACTTGTCAAATTTTTCGGAAGATATCAATACTTCGTTTATTGTAATATTTTCAGTTATAAGCTTTTTTTTGATAGCAATTACGGCTACCATTATTCTCTTTTTATTTAAATATCGTCAAAAGAAAAATCCAGAGCCTACTCAAATTGAGGGAAGTGTGCTTTTAGAAATTATCTGGACGATAATTCCTTTGGGTTTGGTAATAGGAATGTTTTATTACGGATGGATGGCATGGATTCCAATGCTTTCAGATGCTCCGAAAGATGCTATTGAGGTCAAAACAACAGCAAGAATGTGGTCTTGGTTATTTGAATATGAAAACGGAAAAAAAACAGATACCTTATACCTTCCAGAAGGAAAACCTGTCGAATTACAAATGACATCTCCTGATGTATTACATAGTTTGTATATTCCTGCATACAGAATCAAGCGTGACATAGTTCCTGGAAGAGTTACGAATATATGGTTTGAGCCAAGAAAAACAGGTGAGTATGACTTGTTTTGTGCAGAATATTGCGGATTGCAACATTCTTATATGATTACCGAAGTAAAAGTATTAACACAAGAAGAGTTTGATAAATGGTATATTGATACAACTGCTGTTACAAAAGCAGCTGCTACACCTGGGGCTGAAGGCTTACAAATCTTAAGAATGAATGGATGTATTGCATGCCACTCACTGGATGGTTCCAAATTGGTAGGACCAAGTTATAAGGGTATTTGGGGTCATGAAGCTGAAGTTGAAACCAAAGGTCAAAAAAGGACTATCCTAGTAGATGAAGCGTATGTTATAAATTCAATTTATAATCCGGATGAAGATATTGTTGTTGGATTCAGTAAAGGATTAATGAGATCTTACAAGGGAGAACTTACAGACGAAGATATTGAGAAAATCATAGCTTATTTAAAAACTTTATCGGATAAACACGAAGAGGAATCAAACGAATAGTGTTTCTATAATTAACATCATTAATATAATAATCATGAAAGCATTTATCGAAATAAATGCTTTTTTAAATTTTATAAGATGATCATCACGAAATAATATAGTATAAAACGAAACACTAATAAATACATTAAGACCAATTAAAATTACAAACAGAACTTGTGATTGAATGAATCCAAAATAAGCTAACAGTAATGATGTTAGAGACGTTGCTACAATCCATGCAAATAGAATTCTTTTAACTTGTGTTTCCGAAAATAATTGATGGAAAGTTCCGAGTCCGGCCTTTTTGTAATCTTCTGCATTTTTAATAAGTAAGAGCCAAAAGTGAGGAATCTGCCACATATATATAAAGAATGAAATAAATACAATCTGTGGATCTAATAAATAATTATTCACCGCACTCCATCCAATGAGCAAAGGTGTTACTCCCGTTAAAGATCCTGGCACAACAGCAAAAACCGTTTTCTTTTTAAGAAATGTATA
>PKTC01000485.1 GCA_002869305.1 Marinilabiliales bacterium | reverse complement strand
TTTTTATTTTCAAATCTTTCTTACTTGCTTATTACAAATTTATTACCTTTGCCAGCACAATTTTAAAAAAGGAAATTCAAGGAATGCCAAAACTTATTGATACTGCTCCAAAACCTGAACATGCGGTGTTGGTCGGAGTAATAAATCAAGAACAAGACGCTAAACAAGTACAGGAATATTTAGACGAGTTAGCTTTCTTAATAGAAACTGCTGGAGCTAAACCTGTAAAACAATTTACCCAGCAAGTTAGCACCCCAAATCCACGAACGTTTATTGGTGAGGGTAAGCTGGCTGAGATAGAATATTATGTAAAAGATAACGATATTGATATAGTCATCTTCGATGACGATCTATCTCCTACACAGTATAGAAACATTGAAAAAGTTCTTAAATGTAAACTTCTGGATAGAACAAATCTTATACTAGATATTTTTGCTAAAAGAGCTCAAACGGCCCATGCTAAAACTCAAGTGGAATTAGCTCAATACGAATATTTATTGCCTCGTTTGGTTGGAATGTGGACTCACCTTGAACGTCAGCGCGGAGGTATTGGACTCCGTGGACCTGGTGAAACAGAAATTGAAACCGACCGTCGTATTGTACGTGATAAAATAGCAAGGCTAAAAGAACAACTCAAAAAGATCGATAAACAAAAAGCCACCCAAAGAAAAAATCGTGGTAAAATGGTAAGGGTTGCGTTGGTTGGATACACCAATGTTGGAAAATCAACCATTATGAACATGTTAAGCAAATCTGAAGTCTTTGCTGAAAATAAACTGTTTGCAACCTTAGATACAACCGTAAGAAAAGTTGTAATTGATAATCTTCCATTTCTACTATCAGATACGGTTGGTTTTATCCGTAAACTTCCTCATAGTCTTGTAGAGTCCTTTAAATCCACATTGGATGAGGTTCGAGAATCGGATATATTATTGCATGTTGTCGATATTTCACATCCAAATTTTGAAGAGCAAATTCATGTTGTTGATCAAACATTGAAAGAGATTGGTTCGATCAACACAGAGTCGTACATCGTTTTTAATAAAATTGATGCCTATACTTACGATAAAAAGGATGAAGATGATTTAACTCCCAAAACAAAAGCTAATTACACATTAGAAGAATTGAAAAAAACATGGATGGCTAAAAACAATGATCATTGCATTTTTATTTCGGCCAAACAAAAAAAGAATATCGACGAATTTAAGCAGTTAATTTACGACAAAGTGAAAGAAATTCACTCTATTCGTTATCCATACAACGATTTTCTATATTAGCTAATAGATTTAACTGTTTAATACCAATTTCTCCTTAACCAGATATTCTGCAATTTGGATAGCATTTGTGGCAGCTCCTTTTCTTAAATTATCAGATACTACCCAAAAATTCAGGCTGTTGGGTTGCGAAAAGTCTCGCCTAATTCTTCCAACAAAAACATCATCTTTTCCATGCGCATCTTTTGGCATTGGATAAACATTATTTTTAGGATCATCCTGAATTGTGATTCCTGGAAATTCAGAAAGTATTTTTTTTACTTCATTCAAATCAAAATCATTTTCAAATTCAACATTTACAGCTTCTGAATGACCACCAAAAACAGGAATTCGAACCACGGTTGCTGTTACATTTATAGATTGATCCCCTAATATTTTTCTGGTTTCATTTACCAGTTTTGTTTCTTCAGTTGTGTAGCCGTTATCTTCAAAATTTCCACCATGCGGTATACAGTTTAAATCAATTTGATGAGGATATGCCATTTTTCCTTGAATCCCAGCTCTCTCATTTCTGAGCTGCTCAACCGCCTTCACCCCTGAACCTGTAACAGATTGATATGTTGAAACAACAACCCGCCTAATTGTATATTTTTTATGCAATGGAGCTAAAGCTATAACCAATTGTATGGTTGAGCAATTAGGGTTTGCAATAATTTTATCATCCTTACTTAAAACATGAGCGTTAACTTCTGGAACTACTAACTTTATATTTTCTTCCATTCGCCAGGCCGATGAATTATCGATAACTAATGTTCCAACCTTTGCAAATTCAGGAGCCCATTGTTTTGAGGTTTCACCACCGGCAGAGAAAATAGCAATATCTGGCTTTAATGATATAGCTTGTTTCATTCCAATAACTTCCAAATGGGTATTATTGAAATGAATCTTTTTTCCAACAGATTTTTCCGAAGCAACGGCATACACTTCCTTAAAAGGAAAACTTCTCTCCAAAAGTGACTTTAACATTACATTACCTACTAATCCGGTTGCACCAACAACAGCTATTTTCATTTCTTAAATCTTAATTAATGAACTTTCTATCATTTTTTGTATCTTCAAAATTAAATATTTAATTAACACATCATGCAAAAAAGCTTCCTAATTCTAGTCTTTTTGATCCCATTCTTTTCGTTTGCACAATTGAATGATGATTTTGAGGATGCAGACATTACTAATTGGACAGAAAGTACTGTTGCTCGTTGGGCTGCTTCAGATATTTCGCCTTTATCTGGAATTTATTCTTTACATCATGTATTTGATAATCCGGATGCCGGTAAAGATCAAATATCATTTGATTTGCTTAGCTTGGATTTGAATGCAGATTCAACTATTTGGAGGTTTAAAATAAAGTATAATTATAATCCTTCTGACGGCAATAATTGGAGTGTTTTTTTAGTAAGTGATGCTGATGCTATAAATATGATTCAGGGGGGAACAGTTAATGGGTACGCATTAGGAGTAAATTTTACAGGTTCTGATGATATTCTTAAGTTACTAAAAATAGAGTCAGGAAGTGCAACCACAATTATTGAAACTTCTTTGAATTGGGATACTGGAACCAACCCTTCGGATACGGTTGCTTTGGAAATTATAAGAACCAAAACTGCTCAATGGGAGGTATTTTACAATTTATCTGGAGATTTTGATAATCTTAATAGCATTGGAACGGGCATTGATAACGCATTTTTTTATTCAGAATACTTTGGGATTTATTATGATTATACATCAAGTGCAGACAGATTATTGTGGATTGACGACATTGAAATTATTGGAGAAATTTATATCGATGATGAAGCTCCCCTGGTTGATACTATAGATATTATTTCTGCTTCTCATTTGAATGTTGTTTTTAACGAAACCTTAGATTCTTTATTAGCTGTAGATGAACTAAATTATTCTATTGATGGTGGAGTTGGCAATCCTGATTCCGTGAGTATAGATTTAAATAAAAAAGCAGTCCAGTTATATTTATCTCAAAACCTTTTAAATAAAAAGTATTATAATATTGAAATACAAAATATTGAAGATGTTGCTGGAAATGTAATAAATGACACTAGCATTAATTTTTTATACTATATTCCTCAGGGATTTGATTTGGTAATTAATGAAATTATGGCTGATCCAACTCCTGCAATAAATTTGCCTGAACACGAATACATTGAAATCAAAAATGCAAGTGAGTTTGACATTAACGTTAAGGGTTGGAAATTAAAAACAGGAACTACAATCAAAGATTTCCCTGACCATATTATAGATTCTGGAGCATAT
>PKTC01000166.1:3583-5488 GCA_002869305.1 Marinilabiliales bacterium | reverse complement strand
TTAGCATTGAAAAAATAATAATTGCCATATGTCCACTTTCAGTCAATGCTTCAATAATATACGTGTCAACTATAGCAAACATTCCTTTAAATATTGCAGGAATTAGTGAAGTATCCTGATACCAAAACATGGTTGCAGTGCCTACTAATATTCCAATAAACAAGGCGGTAAAAACTTCTTTAAAAATTAGTGCAAAAAGAATGGCTATAAGTGGCGGAATAATTGAAAACCAAAGAGGTATTGGATTCACTTTTTTAGTATATGTAAAACCAGAAATTTTAATTTCAAAATCTTCCTTTTTACTAAACTTATATTTGAATGAAGCATTCCCTTTAATAACCCTAACAACAACCGGTTGGTCGTTTACTTTTACCGTAATGGGATAACCTTCATATACTTTTCTGAATTCCTGATCTCTAAAACTTAGTTTAATTTCGGTTTCAATTCCTCGAACAATAACGCTAGTCATTTCAACATTAACATCATTATTGTTTAATTGAATATTATCATCAAAATTATCAGCAATGATAGGGTTTATACAAACAAGTGTAAAAGCCAGGCCGATTATAAAATGTTTTATGAACAAATTCATTAGCAACTATTTTATGCAAAAATCCGTCTCTAAAATAGAGAAAAAAATGTTATTATTAAGTTTTTTGACGGATTACATCTTAATTGGTTTAATAAATAAAACGCATTAAATTAATTTAATAAAATTTTTAAAAGTAGTTCGCTTGTAAGTACGTTAATATTAGTACTATATTTTGTTTTTTAAAGAAAAAAGCTTATTTTGTAACTATAATATTTGAATCATGGGAATGTATCTCGATTTTGATTTTCTTAACATTGAACACGAAAATCTAGCTCCCAAACAAGGTCGGATACTAATATCAGAACCGCTGCTATCCGACAGCTATTTTAAAAGATCTGTTGTTTTAATTACTGAATATTCAGATCAGGGAGCTGTTGGGTTTGTTTTAAATAAACCTGTTGACTTACCTCTAAACGAGGTACTCGCAGATTTCCCCGATTTTAATGCCCAAGTTTATATTGGTGGCCCAGTTGCAAAAGATACCATTCACTTTTTACATACTTTAGGAGAATTGGTTCCAAACTCAGTTCATGTTCTGGATAATATCTACTGGGGAGGTAATTTTGAAAGTTTGAAAGAGCTCATCGCAGAGGGGATCGTTGAGTCCTCGCAAGTTAGATTCTTTCTCGGTTATTCAGGTTGGAGTCCAAACCAGCTCGAAGATGAAATTGAAGAGAATGCATGGATTGTAACACGTGTTGAATCAGATAAGATCATGTCTGCAGATAAAGATATATGGAAGAAAACTCTTGATGAACTTGGTAAAAAGTATAAAGTCTGGGCAAACTTTCCTGAAAATCCTGCAATGAATTAAAATTAATTATCAAATGCCATGATATTTAGTTTGTCAATAAACTGATGAGCTATATGATTAAAATATCTTCGGTCTTTATATGCCAATACCCATCTTATTCCAGAAATTACATTCGTTAAAAAAACTTCATCAGCACTGATTAAATGCTCTTCTGTTAAAGAACTTTCATGGTTTATTTTTAATCCGTGTTTATTAGCAATTTTTAAAATTTGCTTACGCATGATGCCTGCAACCGGACCATCTTTGAGGGGTGGTGTAAAGATTTTATCTCCTTTTATGATAAAAATATTGGAACTGATACCCTCAACAAGATTTCCATTTTCATTTATTAGAATACAATCGTCTAATTTTCTTTCTTTTGCAAAAAGACCAGCCATAACGTATAAAAGGGCATTTGCTGTTTTTAAGTTAGCAAAAGAATTAACAGGCTTCTTTATTTCTCTAAAAAAATCAATTATCAATCCTTTTTGATTTAGTTCATAGTGATCATTGTCAATGT